>PMLF01000320.1 GCA_003158755.1 Elusimicrobiota bacterium
ATAGTGGCCGGGTGGATTATTGTTATCATTATTACAGTCGTCCTTACATTTTTTCGCACAGTCACGAAGGCATTTTGCAAATTCATATGCTTCATTTAAATCTTCCCCAGTAGGAGGCAAACTAGGCGCACCAGGTATCTGACCAATCGCTTGATTTAAGAGAAAATCTAGATGCTGGAGAACACAGTTGGCCGAACACGACAAAAGACATCCCCAATTTGTTTTCAATCCCCGGGGATCAAAATAATTTACCGGGGAATTTCTTGCGTATTGATAGAAGTTTATCCCCCCAAGAAATTTAATTGGATCCGCAGTCGTATACCTTCCAGTAGCTGGATCGTAGTACCTATGCCAGTTATAGTGGAGGGAGGTTTCCTGGTCGAAATATTGGCCGGGAAACCGGAGGTTGTTGACGACGGTGCTGTTGGAGGTGTCCACCGTGGCAGCGCCGAAAACGTCGTAGGCGGCGGACCAAGTGACGGCCCCGTTAGGAGCGGCGAGCTTTTGAGGTGTACCGAGGTCGTCGTTTATGAACCAGTGGTAACCGTTGGTCTCGGTAGTGGAATTAATGACACGCATCCACACCGGGGCGGTTCCCCAAATACCTTTTGGTATCCAGCCATAAGTTTTTGTAAGGGTTCCTTGGGCGTCGGCCTCGGCGATCAAGCCTTCATCCGCGTACAGGAAATAAGTGGTGGTTGTGCCGCTGGAGGTGGTCAAGGACTTGCTCAATCGCCTACCGAAGGGTAGGCGATTGATTTCCTTGAGCATTTTTGAAGGGTAGCATTTCTATTTTCCGTCTGGAATATCCCCCTTTTTTACCCGTTGGGATGGCTTTCTTTGTGGGCGTTTTTCAGGTCGATGGGGGCCACGTAGGTGTAGATTTGTGTGCTTTCCAGGCTTTCGTGGCCGAGCATCTTTTGGAGGGCGACGAGGTTCGCGCCGCCGCGCAGCAAGTGCGTGGCGAAGGCGTGGCGCATGGCGTAGGGCGTGATGGGACGTTCCAGGCCCAGTTTCCGGCTGTAGCGGGCGAAGAGGTAGCCGATGATCATGGAATCCATGCCGTTGCCCCGGCGGGTTAAGAACAAAAAGGGGACGCCCGGGGTTTTGCTGGCGTAACGCGGGCGCGCGTCCTTTAGATAAAGGCCGATCCACTCCAGGGCGGTCTTTCCGACGGGGACGAGGCGGTCCTTTTTCATTTTTCCCTGGCGGATGGTGATTTGCCCCTGGGCGAAGTCGATGTCCGACAGGGTGAGGCGGGTGAGCTCCTTGCGGCGGATGCCGGAGGAATAGACGAGCTCCAAAAGCGCCCGGTCCCGCAGGCCTCCGGGGCGTTTTACGTCGGGCGCGTCTAAAAACCGTTGGACGTCCCCCGGCGGGATTTCCCAAGGGAGGCGGCGCGGCGGGGAGGAGCACATTAAATCCGCCGACGGGTCCAGGAGGATATGTTTTTCCCTGGTCAGCCATTGGAAGTATTGGCGGATGGCGTGAAAGCGTTGGCGGGGCAGGTGCTTGATGTGGTCCAGGCGGAAGGCGTCCAGGACGGCGGCGGTGACGTCTTTCTCATCGGTGAAGCCGTGCCGCGCCAACCAACGTTGAAAGTGTTGAAGGTACCAGCGGCGCTTGTCGATGCTGGCGCGGGCGTAGCCCCGCGCTTGAAGGTGGCCCAGGTGAAGCTCGACGAGGGCGCTCATAGGGCCTGTTCCCGGGGGTGGCAGCGTTGATGCTCCTTTTTCAGGTCCGTGATGTCCACGTGGGTGTAGATTTGCGTGGTGGCGATGGTCTTGTGGCCCAGTTGCTCCTGGATGTGGCGCAGGGAGGCTTTGCCCTTCAGCATGTGGGTGGCGCAGGCGTGGCGCAGGGTGTGGGGCGTGATGCGCTTGTTGATCCCGGCGCGCTTGACGTATTTCTCGACGTAAAGCTCGATCTCGCGGATGGTGAGGGTTTTCCCGGTGCCGCGCGTGAAGAGGACGTCCGTGGGATGCTTTTGCACGAAGCCGGGGCGCGCGGCCTCAATGTATTGGCCGATGTAGGCCGCGGCCACGCTGCCCATAGGGACGATGCGGTCCGTTTGGCCTTTGCCGTTGTTGACGCGGACCTCCTGGCGGGACAGGTCCACGTCCCGGATGGTCAGGTGGCAAAGCTCGCTGTTGCGGATCCCCGTGGAATAGAGGGTTTCGAGGATGGCGCGGTCCCTCAATCCGAAGCGGGTTTCCGTGCGGGGCTGGTTCATGATCTTTCGGATTTCCTTGACGGTGGGGATGTCCTTGGGGAGCCGCCGGCCGATGCGCGGCATTTGGAGGTCCACGGCGGGATCGATGAGGATCAGGCCGCGTTTCCTCTGCCATTGGAAGAACATTTTGACGCAGAGGAGCCGGGCGCGTTGGGTTTCGAGGCTCAAGGGCTGGCCGTCTTTCCTTTTGCAGCCGTAGAGCCATATTTGGAATTGCTGGATCATGTCGGCGGTGATGTCCGTCAGGCCGTGGATGTCGATGACCTCCAGGAACCGCACGAAGAATTTGAGGTTGTAGGGATAGTCCGCCACCACGCGCGGGGAATAGCCTTCCACCGCCAGGTGGTCGCGGAATTGCTGGATGAGGAACGTGATTTTGTTGATGTCCTGCTCTTCCATGATGCCCCCTTCACAACCCGGCGCGAACCGCGCGAACTTCAGGCGGCGGATTAAAGATAAAGAAAATCAACGGCTTTCATCGACGAAGAAAGTCGCGCCACCCGGCGCGAACTTCCGCGAACTTAAGCCGTCAGGCGGGCGCGGAGCTCCTCGGGCGTCAGAAGGCCGGTCAGTCGCTTGGCCTCAGCCGGGCCGCGGTCGATGGCGCGGTACCGGCAGATGTTCCCCCGCCCGCCGCCGGTAACCAGGCGCACGTACTCCAGGCCGACGAGCTCCCACAGCATTTCCCGCAGGCGCGTGTCCGTGATGCCGGTGTATTCCCGGATTTGCCGCCGGGTCGCCCCCTCATCGCCTTGGATGCGCTCGACGGCGTTTAAAAGGTCGCGGAGCGGTTTCTTCAAGTCCACCAGGCTTTCGCCCATGATCTCCGCCGCGAGGGGGTAGGCCGCGTCGTAATCCTCGACGGCGGCTTCGATGTAGACCACGCCGTCTTTGGTTTTCTTCTTATCCCGCTGGTGTTGGCGCAGAAAGGCGATGGCGCGGATTAAAGACAAGAATCGCGGGTTGTCCCGCCGGGCGCGCAATCTACCGTCGGGAAAGGTCAGGTGGTTGGCGTAGGGAATCACCACCTTGACCGGCTCCAAGAGCCTTTGCATGTTGTGGTGGAGCGCGGCGATTTCTTTTTGCCGCGCCTGGTTGTGCAGCCCGTCGAGCGTGGCGGCCTCCCTTTGCCGGTCGTTGATCCGCCGCGTTTGCTCTAGACTTTCGTCGGTGTTGATCTCCGCGCAACGGGTGGCGTTCTCCGGGTTGATCCGGTCGGTGGTGCCGTCGATGTACGCGATGGGGCCGTAGATGACGAAGTATTTGGTTTTGATCTCTCCCGTTTGCTCGTCTTTCCGGCTGACGAATTGGGACAGGCGTTTCTTGCTCTGCAACGCGCGGATGCAATACTCGATGTTCTCGATCCCCGACTTTTCCTCGATGATGATGAGCTTGTGCTCAATGTCGTGCTCGCCCAGGTTGTAGAAGGATTTGTCGCTGGCCGAGGTGATGAAGTACAGGTCCTCCGGCGGGGTCAGCTTTTCAATGACCTCGGCCAGGGCGGATTTGCCCGATGACGATTGGCTCACCACGGAACAGCTTAACGGGTCGTCCAGCTTCCGCGACACGGCCACGAAGTACATGTAAAGCTTGTTGTGGGCCTCGCCGACGGTGCCCATGACCCCGATATGCTCCAGGACGTCCTCCAGAAGCGTGGGGCGCTTCAGGAACGCCTGGGCCTGGGCCCGTTGGGCCTCGGTCATCTTGTCCCCCTCGGGGACGGGCTTGTCCGCCGCCTTTTTCTCCCGGAGGCGCTCCAGGGCGGCGATGATGTGGTTCAACTCCTTCAGGAGCTCGCCTTCCTCGGCCTCCACGAGCTTGCGGCAACAGGACACGAAGGCCGCCCGGGCCCGGGCGGAATAGAGGTCGAAGGTGTCGATGTGGGAAACTTCGTTTCCGGCGGGACCGGACGCCAAGCGCAGCGTGACGCGCAGGTCCAGCCCTTTGGCCGACAACCCGACGGCGCGGTACGCGCGGGGTCCGAACCGGAAATGGACGCCGTCGTCTTTTTCTTGGGCGGCGGGGACTTCGTCCCGAGGGGTACCCGCTGGGGACGCCGGTTGCGTCGTTGCCGTCGGAAGAGCCTCGGGCGCCCGCGCTGGTTCCGCCGGGACGAAGGTCCCCGGCTCGGGGTCCTGCCCGCCGGTGGCGGGCGATAAGGACGGGTCGGGCAGGCCCTGGGGCTGAAGGACCGCCGGGGTGGACCACGGGAGGAACCCCCGGAATTTCTCGACGGTGACACCCTTTTGGAGCGCATCGTTGACGTCCTTGTACTCCTTGGGCAGGAGGACCTCCGCGACCTCGACGCCGAGGGACTTCAATCGTTCGGCGATGAGGGGCCGGGCGCGGTCCCCGGCCGGGTCGTTGTCCAGGCAGAGGGCGACAGACCTCGTCCGGTGCTCACGGAAAAGCCGGACGTGGTCCTCCGTGAATCCGTTGACGCCGTAGAGCGGGACCACGTTTTTAATGCCGACGGAATAGAGGCTCAGGGCGTCGATGATTTTCTCCGTCAGGATGACGTTCGGGTACGCCTTGACGGCCGCGCCGTTCCACACGCCCCGCAGGGGACCCGCCAAGTAAAGGTGGCCGTGGGCCCGGGACACGTGGCGGCCGTAGAGGCCCACGGGCGCGCCCCCCTCGTCGAAGATCGGGAACACGACGCAGTTGTAGAAGGTTTCCGCGCCGCGAAGGTTCAACAGGCCCAGGGCCTTGAGCGCGGCGACGTGCTCGTGGGTTTGGTCCTTCGGCAGACGGGCGCGAAGCGACCCGTTGACGAAACCGATTTGAAAGGTTTCGAGGGCCCCCGCGTCCTTGATGCCGCGCCAGGCCAGATAATCCGGCCCGCGGCGGTCCTCCAGCAGGGTTTGGTGGTAGTGCTTGACCGCGGCCGCCAGGACCTCGGCTTTCTTCTCCGGTGGGACCTCGGGCGGGGCGTCCTTCGGCGCGGGGAGCGCCGCGCGGCCGTTCTCATGGGCGCGGCCGGGGCCGTCGCCGTTGGTCAACGGCGCATGGCCGTTGTTTTCCGTCGGACGCTCCCCCCCCGGCGCGGATGGGAGGAGGTTCAATTCCCGGGCGCATTCCTCATACACGTCGATGAAGGGTTTCTTCTCCATCTTGGCCTTGAAGTCCAGGGCGTTGCCGTGCTCCGGACAGCCGAAGCAGTTCCATATCCATTTGCCGTTTTTGTCGCTCAGGTGAAGGCTAGGGGTTTTGTCGTCGTGGAATGGGCAATTGATCTTGTAGCTGTCGGTCCGGTTGAACCATCCGTTCTTGTGGAGGGCGAGGCCGTAACCTTGAATGATCGTCGGTAAGTGGAGGCGGGCTTTGATGGCCTCCAGGACGTGGGGCTCGATTCGTCTCATGTCGTTTTTTCTCCCTTGTGGGTTTTTGGGTGACGCTCTTTATTCCCGCGCTGAACATTCCCCCCCGAAGATGACCTGCTTCAAGTGGCTCACATGCGTCTTGAGCTTCCTCACGTTGCACACCGCGTCCCCGTCCTTGAACCGCCGCGCCAGGTCCTCCACGCCGTCCCCTGTCAATCGAAAGACGAACTCCCTTTTTCCGTCGGGCCTCCGGTTAACTTTCACGCCGTCCAACCATCCGCCCTCGCACAACAGATACGCTCCCTGCCAAAGGTCTTTGGTCTCAATCATGGGCCACCGCCTCCAGCCGACAACGCGCCTTCCTCTCCAAATGCTCCACGCTCCGCCTCTGCCGGGCCAGGTTCCCCAGGATGTTTCCGTCGGCGTAGCGTTCCGTCAAGAAATCCATCCCCTCTCCCTCGACGACGAACACCGGCAGCCGCCAGCCGTCCCCGCCCATGACAGGCCGGATTTCCTTCAACTCTCCCCCGTTCGCCACCAGATACGCCGCCAACCAAAGGTCTTTCGTTTCCACCGTCATGACCGCGCCTCCTTCCGCTTCTTCTTTTCCGCCCGGTGCCTCGCCGCCCCGCGCTGCACCGCCGTCCTTAAAAGGCTTTCCACCAAACCCTCACGCCCGCCGCCCCTCATCACGAACACCACCTCCGTCTTGCCGTCCCCCCGGAACGTCACCCCGACTTCCTCCACCACGCACGTCCCACCCCACATCGGCCACGTCTCGGTTTCCATCCTCTCCCCCTTTCCCCCGGCCGGGGGTCGATCACGGCGATAGGGTGTCAAGTACTTTTTTGCGCCCCATTTTTGTCGGATTCAGCCCCGCGATTTCCTCCTGATATTTTGTTACTGTATGGTTATGGATAGTAACCGATAGGTTATTTTATGTCAAGTCAAACACCGAACAAACACCCAACGGCGAACCCGTTGATTTCCGACCCTACCGTTATAATATGGACCATGAAGATCACAGCGGAACTCGGAAAAAGACTTAAGACGCTTCGCAAGGAATTGGGCCTCACCCAGGATCAACTCGCCGCGAAAGTCGGCATCCATGGACGTCAACTCGCCCGCTACGAACTGGGCAGCGTCCAGCCGTCCCTCCACATCCTGGACAAGATCGCCAACTTCTGCGAGGTCACCCTCGATTTTCTTGCCCACGGCCAGGATAGGAAGCTCGCCAAAAGGACCAGCATTGAGGATGCCGAAATTCTCGACCTCCTCCGGCGAATCGACCACCTCAAGAAGCCGGAACGCGAAAGACTGAAATGGGCCATCAAGGGACTTTTGAACGGGAACGATAAACCCACCTCATAGTTTTTCCTTCCACCCGCAAAAAGAAAACCACCGCCTTTTCTCGACGGTGGTTTTTTAATTGGCGCTGTTTTCCACTTCGCCGCTCTCCCCCTCCCTGCACGGGAGGGGGCCGGGGGGCGGGTGGGGTTCAGCGGGCGCCGCACTCCGCGCCTGGTTCAGCGGCGCGGTGTGCGGCGGGGCTTTTCACATTAGAGTTTTTTTCCTTTCTGGTTCTTCCGCCCCTTTGGGGCGGACGGCCGCCTCTGGCGGCCGGATGGGGAAAGGGGACCGGGGGAAGGGGGGCCCCCAGCCGTGCAGGCCCCCTGCCCCCCGCGCGCGGCGGTTTTTGCCGCGCGGTGTTGCGGGGGGAAGGGGGCCGCTTTAAGCACGGCGGCATCCGGCAGCGCGGCCCTCTGGGCTGCGCAATGGGCCGGGGCCTTGGGGCGGCGCGACGGCGCGGCTCCTTGGCCGCGACGGAAACGGAACGACCGGGAGCCTTTGACATGGACGACTTTCGACCACCCCGCCCACCTGGGGCGGGCCGACCGCCGGGATGGTTTTCCCCGGCGGCGGGTGGGGAGGATGATTTGGAGCTTATACTCCCCCCGGGTATTTCTGTTCCGGCCTCGACGGAAAACGACACCGCCGCGCGGGGGTGAACCCAACGTCGTCCGGGCCTGGCACCCCAGGCCCGGACGACGAAAAACACGATTGGCGAGGACTTGGCGACATTGCTGCGACAATGGGACCCAAACCAGTGGCCCGCTGCATTTGTGCCGGGCCACTCCTCTGGGCGCGCCCGCGGAAGGGCAGCCGGCGGCTCCGACGACGGCAGGCGGGCTCTGACCGCCGGTGCCCTGGAGCGTGGTTTGGGGCTGAGGTGCGCCGCCGCAGCCCCGCGCCCGCCTTTGGTGCGGGGACCGGCGGCGCGCCGACCTCGGGCGCGGTGTGAAGCCCCGCCACCACCGAAAATGGAATTTTAGGCGCAGCCGGAAACTCCACGTCGCGGGGAAGCCGGCCGACCGAAGGGAGGTGCCGGGCCGCGCCGTTTTTGCGCGGACCGGCGGCGGCGCGAAGCGCCGCCCGGCGTTCGTTCAACTCCCGAACCGGAACGTCCGTCCGGGGGATCCAATCCAGCCCGCGCGCCGGAATCTTCTTTTATTCCTCATCAGCGGCGGCGTCCTCGTCATCGCCGTCGTCCAGGACCGCCGGTTTTTTCGTCCGCCGCGTCCATCCCATCCCCGCGCGGCGGGCGGTCTCCGTCCATCCTCCGTCGGCGACGGACGTCGTCCAGCGGGACGCCGCCCGGTTTTTCCGTCCATCGCCGCCGCGCAGCTCCTCCCCCTTCATCCGGGCGACGGACGTCGTCCAGGCCGTCACGATCCATCCGCCGCCGGTCCGTCTCCATCTCCTCGACCGCGGCGGCCGTCCTCCATCGGATCGCCGCCCCGGTTTTTCCATCCGATCACCGCCCCGCAGCTCCGGCCTTTCCATCCTGGCGGCGGCCTCCTCGATCTCCACCACCGCCACAATCTCCACGGCTCCGCCCGGGCGAAGGGCGGTCCAGCCGTCCAGGTCCTCGCGGCGGGGCTCCGCCGTCTCCTCGATCTCCAGGCCCGGCCGGATCGCCGCCGGTGCGGCGGTCCCACCATCTCGCCGCCGGGAGCCTGGCCCCGGCTTCCTCCTCCGGTCCGGGCGGCCTCCTCCGGCGACGGTCCGCCGCCATGTCTCCGGTGGCGTCGTCTCCGCCGTCGTCTTCTCCGACGAGCGGTGCGCGTCTCCATCTCTCCGTCTGTCTACCTCTTCGTTTGTCTGTCTCTTCTTCTCTCTCTTTCCGTTGTAGGAAATGAATATAGATCAGTTTCCCGCCACGCTGGCGAAGTTCTGGCCTTCCGTTCTTCGCCTCTCTGGACCGTTCCAATTGTTATAGATAAAAAAAGAAAACCCGCCGAAGGTTTGATCCTCCGACGGGTTCCCCCTGTTTTGCTCCGGGCGCGCGGCCCGGCCACAACCTACAATCGGGTCGCTAGCTTTTTTTGGAGCAGTTCATCATTCAAGAAAACGCCCTCCGTGAAAACCTTCCACACGTTGTCCGTCTCGAAGCTGTAAAACACGTGGCCGACAAATCGGCCGTGGATGTCCATCTTGACCGTCTTGACCACGATCCCCCTCGCCTTCGCCAAACGATCGCGGACATACTCCGCCGCCTCTTTCCCCTTCTTCGTCGTGATCTCCGGCGCGTCCAGGCCCGCCAAGCGGATGCGGATATCCATTTTCAAATAAAAACCGCATTGAACGTCCAGGCGCAGGGTATCACCATCCACGCATTCCAGGACGTCGGCCCGATAAACATAGTCCCCTTCCGTCGGACGTTTCAGAATCGCCGCATCCGGGTCCTTCTTCACCTCGCGCTCATACTCCCGGCTGGCTATCGCGGTCCGGAGCCGGTCCCGGCTCCATTTCCCCTGAATGGCTTTGTCTTCGTAGAACCGGCGGGCTTCGTCGTCGTGGATTTCGATTAGGAGCCGGTACGCGCTCCAGGTCAGATTTTGTACCCCTCGGTACAAGTTCTGCCGGTCGTAGACCTGGCGGAACACGATGCACCGTCGGAGCGTCTGCGGATCGCTTTTGATGTCCTCGGCCAAACGCTCAAGGACCGATTCTCCGTAGTGGTTCCGGCCGATCAGGCCCGCCGCGACGAGCTTGTCCCCGATC
>PMLF01000338.1 GCA_003158755.1 Elusimicrobiota bacterium
AACTTAAAATGGATACACCAACCGCTCACCCTGAGCTTGTCGAAGGGTGAGCCGTTCCCGACGGAGCTTGCTCATGCTTCGACAAGCTCAGCATGAGCGGGTTTGTATCCATTTTTTGTAAAAGATCAATAAGTAAGTCCTCTGAAAAGCCTTTTCTTCCCCTTTATTGAGAGGGCGGGAGGAGCGGAATGGTTTTATGGGAATGAAGGAAGTAGGTGGACATCCTTACATATTTCTTATGCCATTTTTAGAACCGCGGGCCGAGGTAGAGGTACCAGACCCAGATATCGGCGTCGACGCGTTTGGCGAGGTCGACGGCGATGGTGAGGGGATAGGTTTGAAAGACGAAAGCGGGGATCCGGAACCCGGCCCCGACGCTGGCTCGCGAGCGGCGGATTCCCATGTCGGTCCGGTCGCCCGGGGTCCCGTCGTATCCGGCGTCGACGAAGAGGGCGCCGAAAAGCGCTTTGAACGCCAGTTCGGGAAGGAAAGGGACTCCGGGGCTGTCGATGTATTTCAAGGGCATGCGCCACTCGACGGTGCCGATCGCGTAACGGGACGACTGGTTCTCCAAATCGTTCCGGGAATAGCCGCGGAGCCGGTCCCCGCCGCCGATGCGGAAGAGGCGGGGGTCGGAACCTCCGCTGGCCCCGGCGACACCCCGAAGGGCCAAGGCGCTTTCGCCGCCCGTCGGCAAGAACCGCTGGGCCTCGGTCTCGGTGGCGTCGTAATGCCGGGAGCCTCCCAGCACGGGTCGAGCGGCGATCTGGGTTAGGTCGAAACGCGATCCATCGGTGATGACGAGGTAATTACCGGTGGTCGTATCCCGCACGAACGAGACGGAGCCCGTGTTCTCCTGGGAAACCGACCGGGTGTTGATTTCCCCCCGGAAGATATCCTCCTGGTGGACGCCGGTGGCGAATACCTCCACCCGACGGAAACGGTCCAGGGGATAGACGACGCCGACCTCCCGGTCCCAATCCCGCCTCCGCTCGACCCGATTGATATCCTGATAAGCCGTCTCCCCCCCGGCTCCCACCACGAACTGGGGACGGAAACGCTTGAAAACGTATTGGCCCTGATAATCCAGGAAATGCGTTCCCGATCCGTATTGAACGGTCCCCTGCACCTCGTGGTTTCCCAACTCTTCCGACGCTTGCCAGAGGGAGGCGATGTAGAATCCGTCCTGGCTGGAGTAATAAAGCACGGGGAAGAACAGAACCGTGGAGGCCCGGAATCGGTAGGGACTCTCTCCGGTGATGAGGTCGGGCGGCGTCGCCGTCAAATCCGAAAGTTTTCCCGTCTCCAATCTCCCCGCCTCCGTTTTCCTTTCCTCCAACGGCTCCCCCGCGTCCTTGCCGTCTGCGGCAACACGCAAAGGCTGCCTCGAATAAGCGGTCTCTTCCTTCCCGGGAGGAGGGTTCCACAGCTCGGGACCCGCCGTATAAATGTTCTCGGAATTGTGCCGGTAGGAGGAGAAAACGATCCGGCGGCCGTCGCGTGAGACGCAAGGCCAAAAGTTCCCGCCGATGACCCTCGTGAGGAGCAATACCCGCCCGCTCGCCAGGTCCAGCCGGTACAGGTTCCGCACCCCCTCCAGCGCTTCGCCCACGAAGATTACGGAACGCCCGTCGGGTGTGAAGACGGGGGACCTCTCATCGCCGGGCATGTCCGTGAGGGGGCGGACGGCGAGGGTTTCCACGTCGAGGGCCGCGAGGTTTCGCTCGTATTTCCCCGGGGCCGGGACTTCGACCGAAAAGACGATCGTCTTCCCGTCGGGGGACCACGCGGGGTCGCCGACGTCGGCGGAAGACCGGGTCAGGCGGCGAAGCAGCTTGCCCCGGGGAGTGATCTCGTACAAATCGTTCGTTCCGTCCCGCATCCCCACCACCGCCAGCCGGTCTTCCCACGGATGGAAAACCGGAGAGCGGATTTGACCGAAGGGCGTCCGCACGCGGCGGAGGCGTTCGTGCTTCAGATCATAAAGGTAGAGATAGTCCCGCTCCTCTTTTTCGCCCGAAAACGCCAACCAGCGTCCGTCCGAGGAAAAGGACAGCGCCCGCCCATCGGCGTGGATGTATTCGACGGAACTCCACTGGCGGCCGGCCAGGAGCCGCGTGACCCCCGTCCGAAAATCGGTGAGCATCACTTCCGGAGGGCCGTTCCGGTCCGTGAGGAAGGCGAGGAAGTTCCCGTCGGGGGAAAGGGTCGGCGCCTGCTGGAACGACGGAAGTCCTGCGGATTCCGTCAGGCGGGTCCCGTAGGCCTCCGGTTCCCGAAGACCCAGGCGCGCGGCTTGGGCGGTGTATAGATCGGTCAAAGACTCGCGCCAGCGCTGATCCAGGAAACGGAAATCCTGCCGGGTGAGTTCCGCCGTCACGGAACCCGCCTCGAAACGTTCCCGCAGCCCTTTCAAAAGGCGTCCGGGAACATCGGGTCCGAATTCCTCCGACAGGAAACGGAGGGCCGAGGCGCCGGATTTGTACGCCAAGGTCGTCTGGTGCGGTTTCAAGTGGGCGAAGCCGTGGAGGTCCATCAGGGAATAGAGGGCGCGGTCCAGGGCCGCGTCCCGGAGATACAGGTCCTCCTCGGGCTGGTCGATGTCGCCGATGCCGAACTCGGCCAGGCCTTCCATGAACCACAGGGGGTAGAGCGGGGACTTGAGGAGTCGGGCGGATTTCCAGAAACCGCCGTAGAGGACCTCGAACTCCAGGACGTGGGAATATTCGTGGGTGATGACGTGTTCGAGCCAGGCCTTGGTCCCGTCGTTGTAGACGATGATCCGGTCCTTGAAGGCCTCGGTGACGCCTCCGGTCCCTTCGTCCACCGAGGCGATGTTGTTCTCCTCGAACTGGTTGTGGTCGGCGAAAAGGAAAAGATCCGTGGGCTCGGACGGCGTCACGCTCAGAGATCGAGTGAGGCGTTCGTAGGCGCGCTCGGCCGTGACCGCGGCGAACGGAAGCATCGCTTTGGATTCCGACGTGTAATGGATGTTGAAGTGGGCCGTCCGGGCCACCGTCCAGCGAAAGTCGTGGACGTTGACTTGGTTCTGTCCGAAAGCGGCGAAAGATCGGGCGGTGAAGGAAACCAGGAGAAGGAAAGCGAGGAGACGCCTCACCGTCACCGTTTTCGGCGCGCCTCACGGCGCAATTTCCGGTGGAGGACGCGGATTTTGGCGGCGGCTAGCTTGTTTTTTGGATTGAGATCGAGGACGCGTTTCCAAGCCTCCAAGGCCTCTTGGGAACGTCCGGCGTCGTCCAACGTTTGGGCCACGACCGCGGCGAGGTCGGCGTCGTCGGGAGAACGCTCCGCTTCTTTCCGGTAGGCCGCCAGGGCCTCGTCCGTCTTCTTCAAACCGTGAAATAAATCGCCCAAGACGCGAAACCCTCCGGCGGGTAAGGTCTTGTCCCGATCCAAGACGGGAGTGAGGACGTCCAAACCTTCCTTCCACATTTGGCGGTCCCGCAGAACCATCGCCAGGTTGAAACTCACCAGGGGATCTCCCGGCCGGACGGCGGCGACGGACTGGAACGCCGCTTGGGCCTTGTCCAAATCTCCCGTGCGGTAGTAAAGGTTCCCCGCCCGAAGCCGGATTTCCAGGTCGTCGGGGTGGTGGCGAAGATATCTCTCGAACTCTTCGGCCGCGTAACCGTTCAACCCCTTCGTCTCGTAGGACGCGCCGGTGTAATAGAACAGGCGTTCGTCCAGGGCGCCGAGGTCCAAGGCCCGCTGGCCGTACTCAATGCATTCCAGCGCGTGGTCCGGTCCCTCCTGGAACGCGGCAACGGCCAAGTCCGTGAGGGCGTTGATGTCTTGGGGGTTCTTTTCAAGGACGGCCCGGGCTCGGGCCGTGATTTCATTGATCTGGGCGGGCGCCAGGAACTCGGAGGACGTCCGAGGAAAGAAGGGCTTGGGGGCGGGACGATAGAGACGGGGAATCAGGATCGCGGTGGCGACGGCCGCCAGAACCGTCAGAAGAACGGGAAGGTCCCACCAGGAGAGGAAACTACGGGACCGCTTTTCGGAATTCGCCGGTTCGCTCACGAATCTTTCGGGCCGCCGCCTTCCGCCGGGGGCTCCGCCTTTGGTTTCCAGCCAATCACCTCGGCCAAGCTCACGCCCTCCGAATTGGGACGGTATTGTTTCAAGAGACGCCGCTCCTCCTGCTGATCGTGCTTGCGGATGGAGATGTCAATCTTCCGGGGCTTCTTCTGGACCTTAACGACGGTCGCCGTAACATCGTCGCCTTCCTTGAGCACTTCGGACGGACTTTCCAGGCGGCGGTCGGAGGAGATTTCGGAAACATGGAGGAACGCCTCGATGTCGGGAGCGATTTCGACGAAGGCCCCGTGATCGGTTAGGCGCTTCACCTTACCCTCCACCGTGGAGCCTTCCTTGAACTGGGAATAGGGATCGGGCAGCGTCTGCTTCAGCCCCAGGGAGATCTTCTCGGCGGTGGGGTTGACTTCCAACACCTTCAACTCCACTTCTTGCCCGGAGGTAACGACTTCTTTGGGATGAGAGATGCGTTTGGTCCAGGAGAGGTCCTCCACGCGAAGGAGCCCCTCGATGCCGCCGCCGAGGTTGATGAAAGCGCCGAAATCGGCCAGCCGCGTCACGGTTCCTTTCACCCGGGAACCCACGGGAAACTTGACGGCGATCTCCTGCCAGGGATTTTCGCCGACGCGTTTCAAGGAGAGAGATATCCGTTCCTCCGCCCGATTGACGGAGAGTACCCACACGCTGATCTTTTGACCCGGCTTGACGTGATCGGCGGGCTTGACCTCGCGCTCCTCCCAGGAGAACTCGGACTTGTGGATCAGTCCTTCCACGCCCGGAGAGAGCTCGACGAACGCGCCGAATTCAGCGACGTTGGTGACCTTGCCCTCGACCACCTTTCCCGACGGGAATTTAGACTCGATGGCGTCCCAGGGATGAGGGAGGCACTGCTTGCGGCCCAGGGAAATTTTCTTGGTCGCGGGATCGAACTTGAGGACCTTGACCTCCACCTTCTGCCCGACTTTGAGGTCGTCGGAAGGCTTCCCGACGCGCCGCCAGGAAATGTCCGGAAGGCGCACCAAGCCCTCCAGACCGCCCACGTCCACGAAAGCGCCGAAATCGGTGAGCCCCGTGACGACGCCGGAAAGGACCTGTCCGACCTCGATGGTTTTCAGCATCTCCTCGCGGCGAACCTCGGCCTCTTTCTCCAACAACGTCCGGCGGGACACCACCAAGCTGTTCTTTTTCTCGTCCATTTCCAAAACCACCACGGAGACCGTCGATCCGACGAACCGCGCGAGGTCTCGTACCGGGCGCCGCTCCACCTGGGACGCGGGAAGGAACGCCTCAAGCCCCACGTCCACGATTAGGCCTCCTTTCACCGCGCGGACCACCCTGCCCTCGAGAGGCGTCCCCGCCTCTTTGGCCGCTCGGACCTTGGGCCACGAGGCGAGGTCCCGAGCCTCTTTCCAGGAAACGAGAACGTGCCCCTCGGCACCGCCGATTTTTTTGAGCACCACGGGAAACGTTTCCCCCGGCTTGGGCGGCGTGGGAAGGGAGCGAAACTCGATCAAAGGAATGTATCCGTCGCCTTTCAACCCCACGTCCACCACGACGCCGTCCGCGCCGACCTGGACCACCCGGGCCGTTAAGGTGGAACCGACGAGCGATTGTTCCCGTTCGACCTCCGCCAACAACTGCTCCATGGTCATCTCTTCCATCACGGCGGCGTCGCTCGTCACG
>PMLF01000065.1 GCA_003158755.1 Elusimicrobiota bacterium
TGCTTCGACAAACCCGCTCATCCTGAGCCTGTCGAAGGAAGCATGAGCGGTTTTGAGGGTTATTTGGATAAGTTCTAAGTTCGATCACTCGGGCAACCTCCGCGAAGAGGCCCGATGGATCGGGGAAGGGATTGGTACGCCTCAAAACCACGATGGCGACGTTGAGGTGACATGGACACATTCCTGATTCGAAACGTGCGCCCCGATGACCTGGCCGACCTCCATCGGCTGTCGCGCCACGTTGATTCCTCCAATCTCCCCGCCGACCGCGCCTATCTAAAGGCGTTGGTGGAGGATTCACAACGTTCTTTCCGAGGGGAATTGTCCGCCGCGGAGGACGGGCGCTACCTGTTCGTCCTCGAAGAAACGGGATCGGAGCGGGTGGTGGGATGTTCTTTGCTCGTCGCCAAACGGGGGCGTCCCGGCCTGCCGCGGCTGTATATGACCGTCTTCGTGGAGACGCGGACCAGCGTCACGTTGAAGAAAACCGTGGAACACCGGTGCCTGCGCTTGGGCGAGACCGAGGACGGGCCCACGGAGTTGGGAGGGTTGGTCCTTTTGCCGGCCTTCCGCGGGCGCAAGGAAAAACTGGGGGCCTGGCTTTCCTACGTCCGGCTCCTCTACGTCGCCGCCCACCTCGACCGTTTCCAAACGAACTTGATGGCGGAATACCCCTTTCAATCGCCCAAGGAGCGGGCCGTTTCCTTGTGGGAATGCGTGGGACGGAAATTCACCGGCATCGACCGCAAACGGGCGGACCGCTTGATTACCGGCAACAGGGAATTTCTTCTGTCCCTTTTCCCGCGGGGGACGATCTACCAGGATTTCTTTCCGCCGGAAACCGTCAAGAGCGTGGGCCGTTTGGGGAAATCGTCCGTCGCGGCGGCCCATCTTCTTTCCAAGGCGGGTTTCCGTTATATCCAACAAGTCGAGCCCATCGGCGGCGGGCCTTGTTTCGGGACGCTCACGAGGGAGGCCGGCCTCGTTCGCTCGGCCAAGCAGCTGCAGTGTTTCACTCTTCACACCCGGACGGCGGGGAACGCGCACTTGGTCCTTTCGGAGGATGAGTCGGGCATGCGGGCGATGGTCGCCCCTTTGAGGCACCAGGGGATCCAGGCGTCCTTGGGGGTGGAGACGGCTCGGAGGTTGGCCATCAAGTCCGGCGAGTGGTTCTGGGCGGCGCCGCTGCCGTAGAGATTATCTAAGACTAGGAGAATCCGAATGTCGAAGGTTCTTGTTGTGGACGATGCTCCGATGGTCGAGGGATTCATGCGGGAGGCCCTGGAGACGGCCGGCCACGAGGTGTCCGGCGTGGCGCGCACGGGCAAGCAGGCGATCGAGCTGTTCGGCCGGTTGCGGCCGGACTTGGTTACCTTGGATCTGAACATGCCCGAAATGGGGGGCCGGGACGCTCTGAAGGGGATACTGGCGATCGATCCCTCGGCCAAAGTCATCATCGTCACCGCCATGAACCAGCGGCTGTTGCGCGGAGACCTGTTGAAAGATGGGGCCAAGGAAGTCCTGGGAAAACCCATCCGGCTTGAACAGCTCTTGGACGCCGTGCGCTACGTCCTGGACGGGGGTTCCGGCGTTCAAAATGAGATACACTGAAATAGAATTAGAATTTCGAGGGAGGTAACACCGTGGGACAGGGACGCCTTTTGATCGTCGAGGACGAGGAAATCGCTCGCTTATTGTACAAAAGGCTCCTGGACCGTATGCCCGTCCGGTACGACATCGTTTCCTCCATCGGCGACGCCCAACGGCGGATCGCCGAGGCCGACGGCTACGACCTCCTGGTCACGGATTTGCGGCTTCCCGACGGGCGCGGGACGGATTTGCTGGAGGAGTTCCACCGCCGTTTTCCCCAGGCCCGCGTCCTCATCATCACCGGTTCCCCAGAATTGTCTCCCTCGGCCACGGTCCCCGATGTCCTGCCCGGAACGGAGTGGCTTTTCAAGCCGTTCGAGCTTGAGGATTTTAACGGCGCCTTGCAGCGGCTGTTGCCGAAGACCTAAAGAAAGGTAAAAGTAAAAAGGTAAAAGGCAAAAGTTAGGAAGAAAGCCGCAATTTTAAAGGTTTTCCTTTTTCCTTTTACCTTTTTACTTTTGCCTTGGTTTTTCGGGCGGGTGGCGGAACTGGCAGACGCATGGGACTTAAAATCCCAAGGGCCTCTGGCTCGTGCGGGTTCGATTCCCGCCCCGCCCAATTATTTCCCCGTAATCCAACCAAACGTAATAAACCAAATATTCGTCTGGACTTTTCGGAAAACACGGCATAAATTTGATGGGACGCCCGGACCGTTGGACTGAGGTCCGGGCGAAGGACAACATGCCTCTGACGATTCTCTGCGGGCCATTTCAGCCTTCTTTGGAGAAGGCGTTCCTGGACCGGCTGACAGCCAAGCCGTCGTCTTTGGAACGCCGGGTGGCCGTGGTGGTCCCCTCCCGCCGCCTCACCGACCGCTTGCAACGGCTGGCCGTCCGGGAAGGAAAACTCTCCCTCCTCAACATCCGTTTCCACACGTTCCACAGCCTGGCCTTGGAAGTGGCGGAAGACGTGGACTGGAGCGATTACACCCTCGTCTCCGACGATCTTTTCCACGACAAGGTCGTGGACCAACTGCTGGAGGAGACCGACGAGGGCGCTCCCCCGTCCCGTCCCTTCAAGAACCTCGCCGCCGCCTTCCGTTCTTCCCTGAGGGACCTCATGGAGGCGGGCGTCGATCCCGCCCAGTTCCGCGAGCACTTTCCGGACCTCCTCAAAGACGAAACCGACCGCGCCGTCTTCGGGCGTCTCCTCGACATGCAAGAGCGATATCTCACCAAGCTGGAGGAGTTGGGGGTCCTCCCGTTCGCGGGCCTCGTCCAGCGGGTGGCCCGCCACGTCGAAGAAGGGAAACCTTGCCGGCTTTCCCAGTATGCCGAAATCTTGTACTACGGTTTTTATGATTTGAACGGCGTTCAAATGGATTTCTTCCAGGCCGTGGGGAAAGCTTTCCCCGCGACGCTGTTCTTCCCTTACCGAAAAAACCATCCCGGGTATCGTTTCATTGACCGGTTTTATGAGCTGAAGCTCCATGACTCGGGCGTTTCGCCCGCGCATCTGCTGCCGCTCGTCGAGGACCGGGCCCTGCACGTCGTCCTGGACGCGCTGTTCGATCCGTCCAAGTCCTTCCCGCTTCCCCGGGAAGGCGGCGGCGACGGCAAGCCCGCCCTGGTCCGGCACGACATGGCGGAGTTCCTCTCGGAAAAGGATACGGTGGAGACGGTGTCCGCCTCGACGGGCGTCTCTTCCCGCTTGAGGATCGTCAACGTCTCCGGTTCCCGGGACGAGGTCTGGAAGGTCGCCAAGACGATCCTTTCGCTCAAGGCCGATTCCGGCGTGGATTTCGCGGACATCGGCGTGGTGGCGAGGACTTTGGAACCTTACCGCGCTTTGATCGGGGAAATTTTCGAGGCCAACGCCATCCCGCATTTTCTGGGGGCGGGGCAGCCGGTGCTGCGCTATCCCGTCGCCAAAGTCTGTTTGGAGTTTCTGACGCTCCGGAAACGCGATTTCCCCTCGCGGTCCGTCTTGGACGTGATCGAGTCGCCCTATTTCCGTTCCTACGGGTTCCAGGGGCTTTCGATCGGCCCCCAACTGGTGAGCCACTGGAAGTCCCTGGTCCAACGGCTCGGCGTCCAGGGCGGTTGGGTCCAGTGGCAGGGCAAGGTCGCTCCGTGGACGAAAAAAGATTTCACGCTGAACCGCGACGCGAACCCCGACGATCCCGCCGGCCTCATCCCTAAAGAGGACGCCGCCGCCCTGTGGCTCTTTTTGGAGGAGACCTATCGGCGCCTCAATCCCGCCAAAGAGCGGCGCGGATGGCTGCAGATGGTGGAACACGCGCGGACGATCCTGCAGGAATATTTCGACGTCCCGCTCCAGGGGGCCGACTCCGAGGCGTGGAACAAGACCCTGGAGGCTTTGGAGTCCCTCAAGGTGTTCGACAGGCTGAACCCGACGGCGTCCTGGAACGAGTTCTTGGACGTGTTCGAGGAAAAACTGCAGCGGACGGTTATCGATCCGCCGGAGGACCACGTCGGCGTGCGCGTCCTGGACGCCATGGACGCCAGAGGGGAATCCTTTAAAGTCCTTTTCTTGATCGGCCTTAAGGAGGGACTCTTTCCGCGCACGATCCGGGAGGACCCCCTCTTGCGCGATTCGGTCCGGGCCCAGCTGCAGCAGCCGGCGGGCTACTGGATACTGCCCAAGGCGGCGGGTTACGAGGAGGAACGGCTCCTCTTCACGCTCCTGGTTTCTTCCGCCTCGGAGCGCCTCTATTGTTTCTATCCCCGTTCCGACGAGAACGGGCGCGCGGAGGTGCCGTCGGCGTATTTGAGGGAGCTCTGCCGGGCGGCGGGTTTCGACCTGGAGAGCGGCGACAGCGAGCGGGTGGCCCGAACCCCCTACGCTAAACTGGAGAGCGTTCCGGCGGAATCCCTTTCTCCCAAGGAAGTTTCCCTGCTCCTGGCCCGGGATCACGAGGAGCCTATGCTCTTCTTCGATCCCCTCGGCATGGATTCCATTTCCTTGAAGGAATCCCTCCGCCGCATGACGGAATTGAACCGCGCCGGCGACCCGGGGGCCATGGACGGTTTCATCGGACACCCGGGGGAATACTTGGAGTCGTTGATGCGCCGGGGCCTCTCTCCCCGGGCGCTGGACACTCTGGCCGCCTGTCCGTTCCAATTTTTCATGCGCCAGGTGGTGGGCATCAAGCCCGCCGAGCCGGCGGCGGACCGCGGAGCCCTCACGCCCCTGTCTCAGGGGGACATCTACCATCGTGTCCTCTACCGGTTTTATAAGGAGCTGTGGGACAGCCGGTACTGGTCCAATCCCATGCCGCCGCTTTGGAACGTTTTGCTCGACCACGCCGTCGAGGAAGTCTTCAACCAGACCACGTGGCAGGAAATGGGGGTCTATCCCCTGGTGTGGTACGCGGCCAAGCAGCGGATGACGGAGGCCCTGCGCCGCTTCGTCGATCGGGACATCGCGACGATCCGGCAGAACGGATTGCTCCCCGTCTATTTCGAGCAGACCTACAGCGCCCCCGCTCCGTTGGGCGTCCAGGGATTGCGGTTCACGGGCCGGCCGGACCGGGTGGACTGGGACCCGCAGAAAAAGAAATACCGCATCGTCGACTACAAAACCCGCTGGCGCGGGAAATCCCTGGAGGACCGCGCGTTGGAGGGGAAAGCCCACCAGCCGCCGGTCTATTTGGAGATCACATCCAACTCCGCGCCTTTCTCCACTTCGCGCTCGGAGCCGTTGGGGGCCGCGTACTACGTCATCGAGGCGGACGTGGACGGCGGCGAAAAGTGGATGCACGAGTTTTCTTCCCAGGCGTGGGAGACCCTGCGGGAGGCCATCCTCAAAAATATTTCCGCCCTGTATCAACAGATCGTGAAAGGCCAGTTCTTCATTACGCCGGACGAGGGGCGGGACGGTCCCTGCGGTTGGTGTCCCTTCGCCCGGTCCTGCCGCAAGGCCCACCCGGCCACGCGGCGGCGCTCGGAGGCCTACGCCGCGACGCTCCACGCCGCGGCCGAGCCGATCCTGCCCGCGCCCCTGCCCGAGGAACCGTCATGATCCAGGACCAGGAATACCGCGACATCGCCCGCCGCATCCTGGACCAGAACGTCGTGGTCGAGGCCGGAGCGGGTACGGGAAAAACCACTCTCCTGACGGACCGCCTGCTTTTCCTCCTGCTGGCGGGAGCGAAGGACGGCAAGGGGTTGGACATCGGCCGCGTGGCCGCCATGACCTTCACGGAGAAAGCCGCCGGGGAGATCAAGGCCCGCCTCTCCTCGCGGTTGAACGACATCCTGGCCGTCGTCGACGGGCGGTCCTTGCCCGAGCCGCGCCAGTCCCGGGCCGTGGACTGGTTGATGGAAGTGAAGCAATATTTCAAGCGCACGCCGGTCCAGATCCGGGAAGCGGCGGAGGCCGCGCTTTCCCGCATGGACCAGGCCCGCATCGGCACCATCCACCAGTTCGCGTCGACGCTGCTGCGGGCGTATCCCCTGGAAGCCCGGGTGGACCCCCGCGCCGAGGTGGACGAAGGGTCCGCTTTTGAAGAACTTTTCGACGACGAATGGGCCCGCTGGCTGGAGGAGGAGTTGGGCACCAAGCCTCCCCGCGCTTCCCAGTGGATGGAAGTGTTGGGGGCGGTCCCCTTGGAGGACGTCACTTCCCTCGCGCGGGCCCTTTCCCGCGAGGCCGCCGCCGAGGCCCGCTTCGGGCCGTCCAAACGCGTGAAGGAGCGGATGTCCAAGCTGTACGAGGATTTCCAGCATCTTCCGTTGGGGAAGCCGGAGCCCGGCGGCAACAGCAAGATCCTGGACTCGATCCCGACCGTCGCTTCCCATTTTTTCGACCTGCAGGAGGCCATCGCCCATCTTCCGACGGCGCTGCCGCCGAAACCCCGGGGCGACTTTCACAAGGAGCGGGGACGGAAATGGCCCAAAGCCTGGGAAGGTTTCCCGGGAGAGGAAGTGTACGAGGAAGCCGTCGACCTGGCCGCGGGGACGTCGGCCTACGCCGAGGTTCTCCTGGCCAAGGCGGTGGAGTTGGTTCAACCCTTTTGCGAAACGTTCCGCGATCTCTACTCGCGGAAAGGCCATATCGGGTTCGACGGTCTTTTGATCAAGGCCCGGGCGCTCGTGCGGGACCGGCCGGACATCCGCCGGGAGTTGAAGGCCCGCTTCGACGCCGTGTTGGTCGACGAGTTCCAGGACACCGACCCCGTCCAAGGGGAGATCATCCTGTTCTTGACGGAGGAGCTCTCCGGTTCCGCCGCGCGGTGGGAGGACGTCCGCCTGGCTCAAGGAAAACTTTTCATCGTGGGCGATCCGAAGCAGTCCATTTACCGGTTCCGGGGGGCCGACATCCGGGCGTACTCCCGGTTCACGGAACTCGTCGTCGCCCAGGGCGGGCTGCGGTGTCCGCTCCAAACCAACTTCCGGAGCCGGGCGGGCTTGGTGTCGCCCGTGAACGCCGTGTTCCAGTCGATCCTGAAGGAGGAGAAAACCCTTCAGCCGGCCCATCTCCCCTTGCTGGCGGGAGTGAGCGAAGAGGAAAACGTTTCCGACCAGCCGCCGGTCGAGGTGGTGTTGGTTCCCGACGGAAAAGACGGGGAAGGGACGGCGCGGGACGCCCAGCGCGCCGAAGCCCGGTGGATCGCCGCGTGGATCTCCTCCCATTGCGGGCCGGCCGACTCTTCCGGCCGAGCGCCGGCTTTGAAGCCCTATTGTTTCCGCGACGTGGCCGTCCTTTTCCGGACGACCACCGCCCTCTCCACCTATTTGGAAGCGTTCAAAGACGTTCGGATTCCCTGCGTCGTGGAAAGCGACCGCTATTTCTACGGGACTCAGGAAGTGATCGATTTCGTGAACCTGCTCCGCGTCCTCGACGATCCCCAAGATATCGTCTCCCTGGTGGGTTTGCTGCGCTCGCCCCTGGCTGCGTTGGACGATAAAGACATTTATGCCCTCCGCACGGCGGGCGAGCTGGATTACGCTCAGGAGCCCTCGAAGGGGAGCCGCCTCACCGACGTGACCTATTACCGGGTGAAGTCTTTCTACTCCCTGCTGCGCCGTTTCCGGGACCGGGTGGGGAAGGATCCTCTGGGCGAGTTCGTGGCGAAGCTCCTCGACGAATCGTTCCTGCTGGAAACCTGCGCGACCGCCTACCACGGGGAGCAGACCCTCTCGAACCTCATGAAGCTTGGACGGCTGGCGTCGGAGATGGGCGAGCGGAGCGGGGCCACCTTGAAAGAATTCATCCGTCGGGCGTCGAACGCCGTCGAGGAGGCCGTGGAGGAAGGCGAGAGTCCGCTTGCCGACGAGCATTTGGACGCCGTTCGCATCCTCACCGTCCACAAGGCCAAGGGGCTGGAGTTCCCCGTGGTGATCCTGCCGAACTTGAGCGCTCCCGCGGGCGGCGGCCGGGAGAACCCGCCGGTCTTCCGGCTCGATTGGGAGGAGGGACGGGCAGGTTTGCGGCTGCCGGTTTCCCGCCTTTCGGACTCGGCGATGTTCTTCATCGAGAGGGAGGAGTCCCGACGGGAGGCCTACGAGCGCGTCCGACTTTTGTACGTCGCGATGACCCGGGCCCGGGAGCGCCTGATCCTCGTGGGCCGGGCGGAGGGGGGGGACCGTTCCTCCTTCGCGGGGCTCCTTTCCCGGGACGGCGCGTGGCCTAAAGAAGGCGATGCGCCCCGGGAACTGTTCCTCTTGGAAGGGGGAATAATCCCCGTCACGTATTTGTCCGCGGATGAATCCTCGTCGACGGCGGGCGTCGCCCCGACGCCGTCCCGATCCCGGATTGCCGACGCGGCCGCCCTGGCGGCGCTCTGGAAAAAAAGGCGGGAGGATTACGTCCGGCAGGGTACCCTGAGCGTTTTCGATTCTCCCACCGCCTACCTCCGGGAGGCCGAAAAGGCCCCCTGCGACGTGCCGAACAACGCGTTGGTCGCCACCGTGGCCGCTCTCGTCGGACAGGTCTGCCACCGGGTCCTCGAGGAATGGGATTACACCAAAGTCGACGATCTGACGGACCGCATCGCTCGCGCGTATCAGGTCCTCCGCCAGCGGTTCCCGGTGGCCTACTGGAGCCCGGTGGCGAGGGAGTCGGAAAAAGTGTTGGAGGAATTCCTCGCCTCGCCCTTCGCCATGAAGCTCGCCAAGTGCGAGGTTCTGGGGAGGGAGATCCCCTTCGTTTGCGCCGTCGGCGACCGGGTGATGAGGGGATCGATCGACCTCCTTTTCCGCGACCAAGGCCGGTTGTGGGTGGCCGATTACAAGACCGACCGCATCCCGGCCGACCAGATGGAACTGCACGCCCAACGCTACGACCGCCAGGGCCGGGCCTACGTGGACGCCGTCGAGAAAGTGATGGGGGAGAGGTGTGGTTTCCAGGTGATTTACCTTCGACTTGGCTGCGCCGTCGAAGTCGTTAAATAATCGGTTGCTCCGCGGGATTTTCCGACCGGGTTGGGGGGGCCGGTTCCTCAAGTTTCTTGCCATTCCCCTTGATTTCCCGATGTTTTTGTCCAAACCTTGTATAGATATTAAACCGAACAAGAGGATCAAATCGAATGTCAAAAAAAGCTTTCGGGACCCACGAGATCGCCCGTATTTGCCAGGTGACTCCGCCGACCATCGGACGATGGATTGAAGAGGGCAAACTCCCGTCTTTTAAGACCGGCGGGGGGCACCGCCGAGTGTGGGACGTGGATCTGGTCGCGTTCCTACGGGCCCACAACATCCCGATCCCGTCGATGCTGGCGGGGGTCTCCGTCCGGAGGATCCTGATCGTCGACGATGAGGTCGATATGCGCCGGTTCATCCAAGGGATCGTCTCCAAGCGGTTTCCCGGAGCGGAAATCCACGAGGCGGGGGACGGGTTCGACGCCGGGCGCAAGATCGCCACGCTTTTTCCGGCGCTGGTCATTTTAGATTTGCGCCTGCCGGGGATGGACGGTTTCAAGGTGTGCCGGACCGTGCGGGCCGATCCCGCGCTTAAGGGCGTAAAGATCCTGGCCATCACCGGGGTGGGCGTGGAGGATTCCCGACAACAGATCCTCGACGCCGGGGCCGACGCCTTCCTGCCGAAGCCATTCCTGGCCGAGGACCTCGCCGCGAAACTGGAGGAATTGCTGCCCGGCGAATCCTCCAAGTTGGATGAATGAATCCCAGCGCCCGACTCCGAGGCCCGCGGATCGTCGGCGTCCTGTCGATACTGGCCGTCGCGGCCGCGATGTCGTCCGCGGCGGCGCAAAAGAAAGTGTTGATCGTCCGGTCGGGGAACTTCCCCCCTTATCAAGCCGCCGTCGATGGGTTCGTGGAAGAGTTGAATTCCCACCAGATTCCCTTCGTGACGGAGGACCTGATCCTTCCGAAGGAGGAGGCGGATATCGGCGCTTTCTTGCGCGACGTCCGCGCCCGGCGCCCCGACCTCGTCTTGACGTTGGGAACGTCGGCCGCCCGGGCTATTAAGGAAGGGGGGGAAGGTTTACCGTTCGTCTATGGCATGATCGTCGATCCTCCCTCCATCGGCATCGTCACGGGAGGGGCGACGATGGAAGTCCGGCCTTCGGAACAGTTGGATTTCATTCGAGCCAACTTCCCTTCTTTTAAAAAAGTGGGGGTCATCCACAGCACCGCCCGAAACCGGGAAGTCGTCCGCCTCCTCCAGGAGGAGAAACCCCCGGACATTGAATTGAAGATGATCACCGCCGACACGCCCGAGGAGATGAACAAGGCCATCGGGACCCTCTCCAAGGAGGCGGATTGCCTGCTGATGGTTTCGGACTCCCTCCTCTATTCGCCTCAGATCGCCACCCAGATCATCCTCGACACCTTGCGGTGCAATCTACCCATCATTGCGGTTTCGCCTTCGTTCGTGAAGGCGGGCGCTTTGGCCGCCGTCTATCCCGATTTCAAGGGCAACGGGATCGTGGCGGCCGACGTGGCGATCCGGTTTTTCGCCGGGGAGTCCCTGTCCTCCATCCCGATCCAGTGGGCCGGGCGGACGCGGACCTCCGTGAACCAGATTATCGCCCAGCGACTGAGGATCGCGATCAAGGCCAAGACCCTTCAGGAAGCCGACGAGGTCGTGCGGTGAGGCGGTGGCGTATTTTCCGCAGCTTGGCGGCCAAGCTCAGCCTCGTTTTTTCGATCATCGTGGCCGCGAGCGCGGTGGTCCTGGCTTTCAGCAGCTACCTGTCCGGACGGGAGGTCCTGCAGCGGGAGGCCCGGGCGCGCTACGAGTCCATCGTCACGAACATGGCGTTCAACGCGGAATACGGAGTCCTGACGCGGAACGTCCTGGCCCTTCAACAGATCGTCCAAGGCGTCATGCAGGAGGAGGACGTCAATTTCGCGGAGGCCTTGGACGCCTCGGGCGCCGCCTTGGCCTCGGGCGGCGCGCACAAGGATCCGAACGTGACGGTTCATCATCCCGTGTTGATGAAAAAATCCAACTCCCGGGACGATACGGAACGCCTCTTCATCTCCGTCGACGTCGCGGCGGCGGACGAAAACAGGGGGAAAGTTACGACGGAAAACGTGGGGTCGGTCACCATCGAGTTCAACACGGCGTTCATCCAGGAGAAGTTGGGCCGGATGCGGCGCCGGACCGAGGCGGTGGCTTTCTTCGCCATCTTCTTCGGGGTGTTGTTGACGAGCGGGTTCGCCCGATTGCTCGTTTCCCCCCTGGAGGAGCTGGTCCATGTGACCGCGCGGGTCGCCCAAGGGGATTTGGAATACCAGCTTCGGACGAAGAGTCAGGACGAAATCGGCGAACTGGCCTTCGCGTTCAACGTCATGATCGCCAACCTCAAGACGTCCACGGTGTCCCGCGATTACCTGGATTCCCTTTTGGATTCCATCCCCGACGCCATCCTCGTGGTGGGGGTGGACGGCAATATCCGAACCGTCAACAAGGGAGCCCTGAACCTCTTGGACCGTCCGGAAGGTTACGTCCTCGGCGCCGACCTGGGAACCGTCCTTTCCGTCAAGGAAGGGACGATGGCCTTGTCGTCGGGTGAGGTCGTCCCGGTCTCGGTTTCCGTCGGCGAGTTGAAAGACAAGGAGGGGCGGTCGACGGGCGCCGTCTATGTGGCCCACGACATGAGGCCCATTCAAAAACTCCAACAGAGACTGCTTCAAACCGAAAAGATGGCGGCGGTGGGCCAGCTCGCCGCGGGGGTGTCCCACGAGATTAACAACCCCCTGGGAGTCATCCTGGGGTTCGCTCAAGGGCTTTGCCGGCGGCTCGGGCCCGATCATCCCATGGAGGTCCCTCTTCGATCCATCGAGCGGGAGGCCATGCGCTGCAAGGACCTCGTCCAGGACCTCCTCACTTTTTCCCGAGCGTCCCACGTGGAACGGGAGGCCGTCGATATCAACGAGGCCGTGGAAGGCGCCCTCTCCCTGATCCAAGCCCAGGCCCGGATGGAACGGGCGGAGGTTCGCCGCGTCCTGGCCCCCGGGCTTCCCAAAGTGTACGGCAGCAAAAACCAGATCCAACAGATCGTCATCAACCTGGCCAAGAACGCGTTGGACGCCATGCCGAAGGGAGGCGCCGTCACCGTCCTCACGGATTTGGAGGAGGACGAATCGGGTTCCTGGGTGTGCCTGCGCGTTCAAGACGAGGGGACCGGGATTCCTCCCGACGTGCTTCCGCATATTTTCGATCCATTTTTTACGACGAAGCCGGTGGGCAAGGGAACGGGTTTGGGCCTCTCCCTCGTGTATGAAGTCGTGAAGAAACACTCCGGGCTTTTGGACGTGAAGAGCCGCCCCGGTTTCACCGAATTCGTCATCAAAATGCCGGTGCGCACGGGCCGCGAAGCGGACAGGGGCGTGCCGGCCGCCGGCCAGGGTGCGGAAGGATCGTCGTGACCATGACTCCTTCCCTCGACGACGATGGGACGATTTCCGAGAAACGGATACTGGTGGTGGACGACGAGCCGGGGTTCTTGGAAATGTTGAGGTGGAACTTGAAGGGCGAAGGGGTCGGCGTGGACGTGGCCGCGGACGGCCTGGAGGCCGAGTGGAAGCTCGCGGAAGGGGAATACGCTCTGGTGCTCACGGACATCACCATGCCGAAAGTGGATGGAATGAAACTTCTTAATCACGTAAAGAGGGCCTCCCCCCGAACGCCGGTGATCTTGATGACGGGTTTCGGGACGGTGGAGACGGCTGTTCAGGCGATGAAGGACGGCGCCTCCGATTTCGTGCTCAAGCCTTTTAACGTCGACGGCATGCTGGCCCGGGTCAGGAAGATCCTGGGCCTGTCCGTCCGGGACGCGTAGTCGGAGGTTTACGATGCCGAAGGTTCTGATCATCGACGATTCTCCGAACCTGGACGGGTTCCTTCGGGACATCCTGGCCCGGAAAGGTTACGTCGTGCACGCCGTCTCGGATCCGGCGAACGGGTTCTTGTTGTTTAAGAACCAAAAGCCGGACATTGTGTTTTCGGGCGTGCACTCGCGGCGCGGCGACGGATGGGAGTTCGTGGAAAAACTTCGATCCGCGAATCCCTCCATACCGTTGATGGTCCTCTCCAATTCCGTTTCCAAGGTGGCGGAGGAAAAGGGGGAGAGCCTGGGTTGCGCCGGGTTCGTGTACAAGGGTCTCAAACCGGAGGTTTTGTTGCAAAAAGTATTGGACGTGTGCTCGAAACACGCTCCCCTTTCCGGAGAGGGTCTGAAAGCTACAAAAGGCCGCATCTTGGTGGTGGACGATGAGGACGTCATCCGCACCGTCCTGGCCCGGTTCTTGAAGGGAAAGGGCTACGACGTCGTCACGGCCGCCAACGGCAAGGAAGCGTTGGAACGGGTCAAGCGGGAGCGTCCGCACCTCATGCTCCTGGACATCCGGATGCCCGAGATGGACGGTTTCGAGGTGCTCCGGCGGGTCCACGACATCGACCGGGAAATCGCGGTGATGATGATCACCGCCAACATGGACGTGGATCAGGCCCGCCAAACCATCGAGATGGGGGCCTGCGACTACATCGTGAAGCCCTTTCACCTGGATTATCTGGAGACGACGGTTATGGCCAAGCTCTTGCTGGTGACGGCATAAGGTGAATTCTATGGTGACTGACGCATTGGCTCACGAAAATATTCCACGCGACAAGTCGGATACGACGCCCGCGCGCCTCCTCGTCGTCGACGACGAGCCGGGGATCCGAAGCCTGTTCGATTACGAATTCACTTCCCGGGGATGGAGCGTCTTCGTCGCCGCCGACGTCCGGGAGGGGCTCGAGATGGCTCGAGTGCGCCGTCCGGACGTGGTGGTCTGCGATTTGACGCTCCCTGACGGGGACGGCGCCCAGGTCCTCGAAACCTTGAAAGAGATGGACCCCAAGATCGAGGTGATCATGGTGACCGGCCACGCGACGCTCGAGTCCGCCCTCGCGTGCCTGCGGCGCGGCGCTTACGACTACGTCGTCAAACCTTTTCAAATGGAAGAGGTCGCGCGCCTGGCGGACCGGGCCTTCGACCGCCGGTGCTTGAACCAGCAATTGATCCATTTGAAGGAGCTCAACCGGCTCAAGACCGATTTCATCGCCGGCATGAGCCATGAGCTGCGGACGCCGTTGAACGCGGTGATCGGTTTCGTCTCCCTGATCCTGGACGGCGCCTACGGAGACGTCGCCGATCGCCAGCGCCAGGCCCTCCGGCGGGTGGACGTGAACTCCCGGGGGCTCCTTCAGCTCATCAACAACATCCTCGACGTTTCCAAAGTCGGCACGGGTCACATGGAGGTGTATGCGGAAGTGTTCGCCCTGGACGAACTGGCCCGCGAAGTGGCGGAGGGGATGGATTCCATCGTCCGGGGGAAAAGTCTGGACTTGAAGGTCTCCGTCCCGGAGGGGATCCATCTCTACACCGACCGGATGAAATTGAAGCAGATACTGGTCAACTTGGTGGGGAACGCCCTCAAGTTCACTCGCGAGGGAAAAGTCTCCGTGTCGGCCGAAAAGGCACAGGACGGCACCCACGTCCGACTTCAAGTGAGGGACACGGGGGTGGGCATCCGGGCCGAGGATATTCCGTTCCTTTTTCAGGAGTTCAAACAGCCCGACCCGTCCACGGTCCGGGAGTTCGGCGGGACGGGACTGGGGCTGGCGATCGTCCGGAAGCTTTCGACGCTCCTGGGCGGAAGCGTGGCGGTGGAGAGCGAGCCGGGGAAGGGGTCGACGTTCACTCTCACCCTCCCGCTCCAGGCGCCGCCGACAGGGGGAAATTCATGAAAGAGCTCATCCTCGTGGCCGACGATGACGCCGACAGCCGCGCCGTGGCCCGGGACGCCCTGATGTTGGCGGGTTTCGACGTCCAGGAGGTGGAGGACGGCCGCCAAGCCCTGGCGGCCGCCGGACGGCGGGCGCCCGCCGTCGTGCTCCTGGACCTTTCCATGCCGCTCATGGATGGTTGGGAAGCGGCACGCCGGCTTCGGCAGGGCCCCTGTTCCCGCGTGCCCATCGTGGCTTTCACCGCGCACGCCTTGGCCGGCGACCGGGAGAAAGCCCTGGCCGCCGGTTGCGACGACTATATTTCCAAACCGTGTTCTCCGCGCGAGGTGGTGCGCAAGGCCCGGGAATGGGCCGGTCGTCCCGGCGGGACGATCCCTGGAGGCCCGACATGACACCGACGACTCAAGAATCCGTGAAGACCGATTCCCCCGCCGTCCCGTTCCGCAAGATTTTGGTGGTGGACGATGAGCAGGGGATCCGCGACCTGCTTTCCTACGAACTGACGAGCCAGGGATACCATGTGACCACCGCCGCCGACGGCGAGGAGGCGGTCGCCTTGGTCGGAAAAGAAAATTTCAACGTCATCATATCCGACGTCAAGATGCCTAAGATGGACGGTCTCGAAACCCTGGAAGCCGTCAAGAAGATCGACCCGGACGTGGAAGTCATCATGATCACGGGCTACGGCACCATCGAGACCGCCGTCACGGCTATGAAAGCCGGGGCCTACGACTTCGTCCAGAAGCCTTTCAGCAACATCCAGGAACTCTTCGCCCTGGTGGAGAAAGCCACGGAGAAAAGGGATTTGAAGGCGCTCCTGGCCGTCTACGAGGCCAGCAAGGCGGTGTTCACCTCCGTACGGACCGAGGACATGCTTTCCACGGTCATCGGCCTCACCCGCCGGATCCTGCGGGCGGACGATGTTTCCATCATGCTGCCCGAAGAGGACGGAAAATTTTTCCGCGTGGCGGCCCAAGTGGGGGGCCGGGAATCGCGCAAAGACACCCGCGTGGCGTTGGGGGAGCGCGTGGCCGGGAAGGTCGCCCTCTCCAAGGAGCCGGTGATCATCAACGGGTCCATCGAGAAGGACTCCCGCTTTAAGGGGACGGAGCCCATGAGGGCCATCAAGTCAGCCATCGTCTATCCCTTGGTCCTCAACGGACAGGTGCTTGGGATTCTGAACGCCAACCGCATTGAGCGGGACGATCCGTTCGGCGCGGTGGACCTTCGGAGCGCGACCATCTTCGGGTCCCAGATCGCCCAGGCCCTCTTCAACTCCAAACTTTTCAAGGAATTGGAGGACAAAGCCTCCCGCCTGGAGGAAGCCTATGCCCGATTGGAGGAGGCCCAGAAGCAGCTCGTCCAGACCGAGAAGCTCGCCGCCATCGGCCAGTTGGCGGCCGGGGTTGCCCATGAACTCAACAACCCCCTGACCGGCATCCTGGGTTTTGCCCAACTCCTCCTCCAAGAAGAAGGTCTCACCAGCCAGCAGCGGGAGGACCTTGAAAGCATCTACAAGCAGAGCCAGCGCTGCCGGACGATCATCCAGAACCTCCTTCAGTTCAGCCATCGGAAGGATCCGAGGATGGAACCGATCGACCTGTCGCCCCTGATCGACGATACGTTGCGTTTGGTGCAATACGATTTCAAGACCTCGGGCGTAGACATCCAGGTGAAGATCCCCAAGAACCTGCCGAAAATCCTCGCGGATCCCAACCAACTCCAACAGGTTTTCCTGAACCTTTTGACCAACGCACGTCAGGCGACGGACCAGAAGAAGGGGGCGCGCATCCACGTTCTCGTCGAAGCGAAGGAGGGCGCCTTGGTCGTCGTTTTCCGCGACAACGGAATCGGCATTTCTCCGGAGAACGTGGGCAAGATCTTCGATCCCTTCTTCACCACCAAGCCGGTCGGGAAGGGGACGGGGTTGGGATTGTCGATCACCTACGGCATCATCCAGCAGCACAAGGGAACGATCCGCGCGGAAAGCGAGCTCGGTCAAGGGACGTCTTTCATCATCACGCTCCCGGTCGTGGAGATCCCGTGACATGAGCCCGACGCCGAAAGACTCGGAGGAGAAGAACCGCGCGGAGCGCGTCCTCGTCGTCGACGACGAGGAAACGATCCGGCGCATCTGCGGGCGGATCCTCCAGGAAATGGGGCTCACCGTTGTCGGGGCGGAAAACGGCGAACGGGCGCTGGAACTCCTCAAGGAGACCCCGGTGGACATCGTCCTGACCGATCTCTCCATGCCGGTCATGGACGGCATGCGTTTGACGGAAGAGATCCGCCGCCGGCATTCGGGCGTGGACGTCATCATTATGACCGCCTATCCGCGCTTGGAAACCGCCATCCCGCTCCTCAGGGAGGGGGCCTACGACTACATCATCAAGCCGTTCGACAAGGATTTCCTTTCGGCGGTGGTGAACCGGTGCCTCCAGAAACGCCGCCTCTCCACCGACCTATCGAGGGAAAAAATCCTGAGGGCGGAACTGGAAGCCGCCTACCAAGAGCTGCAAAAATTAGAGAAAATGAAGGAGGCGTTCCTCTCCCGGGTGAACCACGAGCTTCGGACGCCGCTTTCTCCGGCGGTCTTGGCGCTGGAATCCTTGGAGAAGGAGGTCTCGACCCCCGCCGCCCGGCGGATGCTGCAAACGGCCCAGGTCAACTTGGGGCGCCTGCAGGAGATCGTGGAAAACCTTCTGGTGTTTGCCGAACTGCGCCGGGACAACTTCACCGGCTACGCCTCGTCGGTCGATTTGGGTAAGATGTTGGAGGGGTTGGTCGCCCGCTATCGGGCGACGGCGCAGGAGAAGGAGGTCCGCGTTGAACTGGCGGTCGACGAGGATTCTCGGGAGGTGTGGGGATCCCCGAAGCTATTGGAGACCGCCTTCAAGCACCTCCTCTTGAACGCGATCCAATTCAACCGGAAGGGAGGGAGCGTTCGCGTCAACGTCCGGCGCGTCGGGACTCGGACCCATGTCCTCTTCGAGGACTCGGGCATCGGCATTCCCAAGAGCCTCCAAGCGCGCATTTTCGACAGCTTTTATCAGGTGGCGGAATACCTGACGCGGGAAGTCGGCGGGTTGGGTCTGGGCTTGGCCATCGTCCGCCGCGTGGTCGAGGCCCACGGAGGGACGATCCGCGCCGAATCCGACGGCGAGACGGGCAGCGTCTTCCACGTCGAGCTGCCTTATCGCGACCCCTTCATCGACCGAATTATTGATACGATACAGAAGACGTCGGAGCCATCCAAGGATTCATAAAATGCCCAAGAAGATCCTCGTGATCGATGACAACAAAGAGACGGTGATGAGCCTGAACTTCGCCCTCGAGAAGGCGGGGTACCAGGTCGACTACGCCTACGACGGCCAGGAAGGGTACCTCAAGGCCATCGAGTTCATGCCCGACCTCATCATCCTCGACATCATGATGCCCGTCATGGACGGTTTCACGATGAACCGGCACTTGAAGGAGAACCCCCAGACCCGCTCCATTCCGGTCGTGATCATCACGGCCAAAAGCGGGGCGGCGCCCCCGCCGGCCGACCGTCCCGAAATGAAAGTGGACGCTTACTTAAGGAAGCCGTTTTTCTTCAACGAAATATTGATGAAAATCCGCGACATCCTGAAAGAAAAATGAACGAGGTCTCCCTCAACGCCGTCCGAACTCCGGCCTTCTGGGACATCCGGTCCCGGTATGAGATCGTTTTTTCCGTTTTCCTCCTCATGCTGGCGTTCCTGTTCCGGGACCTGCCCAGCATCGTTTACCCGGACATCCTCTTCGTCTTCCTTATTTTCCTTGCGTTCAATCTGCTGTACAACCGGTTCTTGAGACAAAAGGTCCGGTCTTCTCCCCTCGCCTACAGCCCCGTGTTCGTGAACGGGATACTGATCACCTGGGCGATGCATTATTCCGGCGGCTCGTCGTCCTATTTGTGGGTGATGTACCTGTTGCCTATTTTTACCGCCTGTCTTTTGTACGACGCGCGCGGAATTGTCCTGTCAACATTCTATGTGCTGGTGTTATATCTGTCGATCTACGGACAGGGTATTTGGGCTTTGGACGGCATCGAGGGACTTCAGTTCTTCGGGAAAATATCCTTGCTGGTCCTGTCGGCAGCGGTGACGTCGCGTCTGGCCTCCGCGGAGCGTGCGGCCGAGGCCTCGGCGTCGGCTCAGAGGCGGGGGTATGAAGCATCCATGGGACGGTTGTGGGGGGAGTCTCCGGGGGGAGGGGAGTCGGGAACTTCCCTCTTGACGGTGGCCGTCCACGAGGTCAATACGGCCCTCGCCGTCATTTTGGGAAGTTCTCAACTCCTCCGTTCCCAAGTGGAAGGCGACGAGGAAAGCCGCGAGGACTTGTCTCGAATCGACTCCTCGGTCCNNGATCATCCTGCAGAACCTCTCTCTTTTAGGGGAAACGAACACCGTCTGGCGCCGGCAAAAGGTTTCTCTTCACGCTCTTTTGGAGGAGGCGTTGGAGCAGTGCCGGGGGGAAGTCCGGACGAAACGGATCGTGGTAGGAACGTCTTTGGCCGCACCGAAGGATGAAGCCCTCGTGAACGCCCGTCTCCTTCGCCAGGCGTTCACCAACCTGATTTTCACGGCGGTCGTGGCGACGCCGACGGATGGACGGATACGAGTCCTGACCCGGGTGACCGGCGGAGAGGGGGAGCCGCCGGTTTTTGAATTGGCCATCGAAGACGGCGGCGCGTGCTTGGAGGGTGAGGAGCACCGGCGATTTTTCGATCCGCGATGGGTGTCCCCGGGGAGGGGAAAAGGGATGGGATTGGGCCTTTATTTGGGACGGGAAATACTGGTGCGCCACGGCGCGCGCTTGGAGGTCTTGCCCTTGGATGGAAGCGAGGGGCGCCGGGTAACGATCCAACTGCCCTTGGAAGGAGGTTCGGAGGACGAGGTTCCCATCCAATTAAAGGAAATAAACAACCTCGTCTGATTTCTTTAATATGGGTTCACTACCGCATTGAGCCTAATTGAGCAGGCGGCGGAGGTCGGCGAGGGGGGAAAACATTTCCCCGGGCCGGCGTTTCGTCCCCCCTCCGGGGACCAGCAGGATCGCCCTTGGAGCGGAGGCTTCTTTTCCCATCGCTTCAGCCAGGGAGTCCGCTTCAGCAACCGAAAAGGCCGCGTCGTCTTTCATCTCGCGGATCAGACGGGATCGTTCCTGGGAAGAAAGCGCAACGACCAATACCCGTTTTTTTACCAGCGCGTCGGCGCCCGATAATTCCATGAAGGTTTGTAAGGAAGCCGGATCGACCCGGAAATGCCCGCCGGGAGTCGAGAAGGCTTTTAGTTTTTTGCTTTGAATCGCCCGAAGAAGAGTCGACGGGCTAAGGTGCGCCAGGCGGGCGGCCTGGGTGGTGGTAAGGTAGCGACGGCTTTCTCTTTTCTCCCTCATGGATGAAACCCCCTCAAAATTCCAATCTTATTCGATGAATATATCAGAATCCCATGCCGCTAAATAGTTGGTCTTATTTGGGTTGGGAAGATAATTGGACGACTTCGCAAGATTGCAATTCTTCCCCCCGTCTGNNACAGACCGAAAAAAACCAGGAAGGCCTCTGTAAAACCGTCCATTCCGACTCCCTTGAAATTGCCCGCCGGCGGCCTATACTTGGGGGGTTGGACAGGGGAAATGTTTAGTGAAATTACCGATCGATATCCAAGGCTATTGGGACAGGTGGTCTCGGTTCCGTGTGGAGGGGAAGCGGTTCCTCAAGGAATCCGGGACGATGTTCCGCCGAGACACGCTGAGCCGGCAACTCCTCGTCGGGGTGCTGTCCTCGGTGCTGTTGGCCATCCTCCTACTCGGCGTGGTGAGCTATCTCTCCGTCCGCCGCCAGATCCTCGGCTATATCCAGCAGGAAATCAACGGCATCGCCCTCAACACCGCGCTCTCCCTTCAAACCTTTTTCAATCAGCGCCGGAACGACCTCGAGGCCGTCTCCGAAACGCCTCTCTTCGGGGATTACCATAAGAGCGTGGAATTCGGCCTGTCCCAAGAGGCCGACTTGTACCGTCGGAACTTGACCGAATATTTCGCCCGCTTCGCCGCCCGGTCGCGGGTGTATTTCGACATTTTCTTCGTCGATTCGCAGGGAAGGAGGGTGGCCTCGCTGCGCGATCGAGGGACGGAGATCGAGCCGGGAGGACCTTTTTCGCTGGCCTCCTTCCTGTCCCTCCGGCAGGGGAAAAAGATCGATTTGGAACCCTCTCGCCTCGGATCGGACGGCCCGTTGATCAAGCGCTACGCCAAACCTTTGTTTGACCCGGCCGCTCGGTTCATGGGTGCGGTGGTCATCGATCTCGACATGCGGAGCGTGGAAGACATCCTCGGAAAAGTCCGCGTCGGACAGGTGGGTTCGGCTTACATGGAGGACGGAAACGGTCGCGTGGTCGTGGGCGTTCGTCCGGACCTGCGCCACCCCCTCTTGCATCTTGCCGAAATCCTGGATACCCCTTGGAAACTGGGGGTCATCGCCCGCTCCGACGACTTCCTCGGGCCGGTGCAGCAGATCCGAAACCTCACTCTCATCTTCTCTTTTCTCGCCGGGATCGTGGTGGCCGGTTTGGTCCTTTGGCGCGTGTCGGCGTTGTTGAGACCGGTCCAAGACATGGTGGAGGGCACGAAGCGGTATGCCGCCGGGGACATGGCCTATCGCATCGCCGAGCCCCGCGCCGTCGAGCTGAGGGATTTGGCGGCTTCCTTCAACGTGATGGCCGAAAGCCTCGAGGCCCGGAGCGCCGAAGTGGAACGGCAGTTTCGGCAGCTTCGTTCCCTGAGGGAGATGGAAGAAAGCGTCCTCGAACACGGGACCGAGCAGGTCGTCCTTCACGCGTGCCTCCAGGCGGTCGCTCGAGGCTTCGGTTTCGACCGCACCGCCCTTTATTGGATCGAGGAAAAGAAGGCGTTGATCGTCGGGAAAGCGACGTACGGGTCCGAAAGGATGGGTCTGACGCTGGATAAATTTCAAGAGAGGTCGGTGCCGCTGGGAGGGGACGACATCCTCAATCTCGTTATTCGCACCCGCCGGGCGGAGATCGTTAAAAACGTCCAGGAGGACCCCCGCCTCAACAAGGGGTTCGTGACGGAAGCCAAGACGCGGGAGTTCGTTATGGCGCCCATCTGCGGCAAGGAGAAGGTATTGGGGGTGCTCACCGCCGACAATTATTATACGGGCCGTCAATTGAAGGAGGACGACCGAGAAGGGCTGCGCGTCTTCGCCAACGCCGTCGGCATGGCGATGGAAAACGTCCAGCTTTTCGACAGCTTACGTGAATCCGAGGCCAAATACCGGGCGGTGCTGGAGAATTCGCCGGAAGCCGTCATCGGTCTCTCCAAGGAGCTCTGGATCAACACCTGGAACCGCGGAGCGGAAAGCATCTTCGGCTACTCCGACGAGGATATCGTGGGGAAGCCTCTCTCGGCCCTCTTTTCCCCCGAGCAGGGCGCTCAATGCCAGAACATGGTCAATAAAGTCCTGTCGGAGGGTCCGCTCCGGGACCACGCCGTCCAGGGCAGCACGAAGGGCGGAAAATCCCTGGACCTATCCGTTTCTTGGGGAGGGGCTTTGCAGGAATTCTGGATGAACAAGGAGTGGACGTTGGTCATCCGCGACGTGACCGACGCCAAAAGGATGCAGCAGCAGCTCATCCGTTCCGAAAAGCTGTCGGCCGTCGGCCAGCTCATCTCGGGCATCGCCCACGAGCTCAACAACCCTCTCCAGGCGGTGGTGGGCTACGCGGACCTCCTCACGGAGGAACTGAAGGTTCCTTCCCGCGAAAAAGGGCGGATGGACCCGACCTCCCTCCTTGCCGACTTGCGGGTCATCACCGACAACGCCATGCGCTGCCAGAAGATCATCGAGAACCTGCTCCTCTTCGTCCGGCAGGGTGAAATCAAGAAAAAACCGCTCGACGTGTCCCGGGTGGCCCAGGCGGCCGTGGACCTGTTGCATTACAAACTGAAGAAGGCCGCCAACATCGACGTGGCGGTGGACGTGTCTCCCTCCCTGCCGAAGGTCTGGGGCAACTTCCAGCAGGTCCAGCAGGTATTGGTGAACCTCATCAACAACGCGACGGACGCCATGTCCGGCCAATCCGGCCCCAAGACCATCAAAATCTCCGCGGCGGAAAAAGAGGATTTCCTCCGAGTCGAAGTTTCGGATTCGGGTCCGGGCATTCCCGAAACGGTTCGGGCCCGTCTCTTCGAGCCTTTCTTCACCACCAAGGGAGAGGGGCGCGGGACCGGGTTGGGATTGGCCGTTTGCAAGCAGATCGTGGAAGACCATGGCGGACGCATGGGGTTCCGCACGCAGGTGGGTTATGGAACCACGTTCTTCATCGAGATGCCCATCTCCCGGGACGACGCCAAGGGGGACGCTTTCGCCGCGCCCCCTCCGCCTCCCGTCAAGGACAAAATGATCCTGGTGGTGGACGACGAGCCGGACGTGCTTTCTTTCCTGACAAAGGTCATATTGGCGGAGGGAGACCGCGTCGAAAAAGCGGAATCCCTTCAGGAGGCAGCCCTACGGGCGGCCGAGAGCCCGTTCGATTTGGTGGTGGCGGATATTCGCCTCGGGGAGGGCACCGGCATCAATCTCTTCGAGAACTGGGGCCTATGGTCTCGGCACCCGCGGCCGCCGTTCCTCTTCATCACCGGAGACGTCGTCAATACCACTCTGGCCCACGAGATCGAGACGAAGGGTCTTCGCCTCCTGCACAAGCCCATCGACGTATCGTCCTTCCAATCCGCCGTGCGCGGATTACTAACCTAAAAAGCTCACAGCGGTCGGCTTTCAGCGATCAGCCAAAGCCCCCCATCTGATGAAAATAAAATCGGTTTGTGGTTTGGTTGACGGCTGAATGCCGGCCGCTGAAAGCTTCGTTAGGGGAGAAGTTTTTTTACTTCGGCGGTGAGCCGTTCCAGGTCCACGGGTTTCGTCAGGACGGGTGCGGCGGCGGCTTGAGGAAGGACGTGGCGGATTTGTTCCGAGGGAACGGCGGAGTAGATGAGGATGGGGATGTGAGAGGTCAGGGTGTTCTGTCGAAGGCGCTGGAAGACCGCGGCGCCTCCTCCGGCGGGCATCATGATGTCGAGGATGATGAGGTCCGGGGATTCCTTCCGCGTCACCATGGGCCCTTGCATGGCGTCCAGCGCCGCGACGACTTGGTAGCCGTCCCGCTCCAGCATCGTTCGGAGGATGGCCTGGACGTCGGGGTCGTCGTCGATGATGAGGATTTTCCGCGGTGTGGACATGGACGGATTTTATCTTACTTCCACTGAATCCGCCACATCCCCCAATCCGCTGTCTTGGAGGCGCTGCCGCACCCACTCCCGCCGCCGGATCGTCCAGCGGGAGTCTTTCGTCGGGTCGTGTCTGCGCGGGCTTGGGAGCACGGCGGCCAGGGCAACCGCCTCGTCCCAGTCCAGGTCGGCGGCGGATTTGTGGAAGTACACCTGGGAGGCGGCCTCCGCTCCGAAGACGCCGTCGCCCCATTCGGCCACGTTCAAGTAGAGTTCCAAAATCCGTTTCTTCGGAAGCGCCCATTCCAGCCGCCAGGTGTAGAAAAGTTCCCGGATCTTCCTCGCGTAGCTTTTGCGGGGAGAAAGGTATAAGTTCTTCGCCAATTGCTGGGTGATGGTGCTGGCTCCTCGGACGGTTTTTCCGGCGCGCCAGTTGTCTTTTGCGGCCTCCTCGATCAGGCCCCACTCCACGCCGTTGTGGGAATAGAACCCGCTGTCCTCCGCCGCCAGGACGGCGCGTTGGAGGGGGCGGGATATGCGGGAGAGAGGCGCCCACCGCTGAACCGGGGCGTAGCGCCGATGGGCGGCCTTGGCTTCCGCCCGCCGGATCTGGATCAAGGCGGTGGTCGGCGGGTTCTCTTTTCGTAGGAGTTCCGGCGGCAGATATTTTCCCCGGGTGGGAGCGTCCAGCCAGAGAAGACCTGTGACCGCCATTACGGCGGCGGCCAGAATAATGACGAGGGCGTGTTTCATGGGACGATCATGATAGAACATCGCGAAAGAATGACCGGGCAACAATCCGACGATCGTTTCTTGAAGGTAGGATGTTTTCGGACAGGCGCTAGGAGGCGGCGGAGTCCGATGATTTCAGATCGACGGAGACGGGCTCGACCCGCTTGATGCCGTTCTGGTCCAGCACCAGGCGGACGCGCTCGTAGCGGACGCGGAAGAGGTTGGAGAATTTGATGACGAGGTTCACGTGGTACACCCGCGCCCCGGAAATGGTTTCCGATCGGCCGTCACGCAGGAGGAAGAGGTCCTTTTTTGATTCGTCCATCTTGAGCAGGAAATTGCGCAGGTTGAAGCGGGCGATGTCGGTGAGGGCCGTCTTGCGGGACTGTTTGTCCAAGCGGTGGGGATAGAGGCTGATCTCCTTCACGTAGTGCAGCACCTTTTCCGCCCGCCAGGAGTTTTCGATCTCGGTGATGTGGTCCCGGTTGCGCAGGCGGACGACGGTCGGGTCCACGCGGTTCTCCGGGACGAAGTGGACCAACTCGCGGCACCCGCCGATCTTTTCCAGGGTGAATGGGTCGGTCAGGTCGGTGGCCAGGTCCATCACCCGCTCCGATCGGAAGCGGAGGAAGTAGCCCTGAGCCATGGCCTTCAGCCGGTCCTTGAACATGTAGCTGACGATGAGCGCCGAGAAGAAGTAGACGGATAACGTGCCATAGGCCCGTTGGTATATGAAGGCGACGGTGGTGGCGAAGAGCATGGCCAATCCGGCGGCCAGGGCCATCCCCAGTTGCTCGATACCGCGGCCCTCTTTCTCCGTGCGGACGGACAGGTAAAGGGCTCCGGCCGTTAGTTTTTTGAGGACCCCCAGGCGGAAAATGAAGAGCTCGTTGTCCTTGCCCTCCTCGGGGAGAGTAGGATATCCCCGCTCGCGGCGGTGGTCCAACTCCCCTCGAATGAGGTTCGCCAGCTTTACGGTCCATCGGTCCTTAACCCCCGCGGCCGCCGACCGCTGGAGGGTTTGGAGGGCCAGGTGGGCGCGGCCTTCCACCAGGAGGCTCACATACTCGTCCACGAAGGCGTAAGCCGACCGCAGGGAGATCGGAAGATACGGATCTTCAAATTCCCGTCGGAAGTCGCGGAAGTTCCGGGTAACGGCACCGGTTTTCTCGAGGAAGGAAGCCAGGAACCGGTCCGCCATCTCCTCGTCCGGGGTTGGGCCCAGGGCCCGTTCCAGCGCCCGGAGCCGGGCGGCGAGGGCGTCCTTCAGGACGCAGGCCAGGAGCTTCAATTCGTAGTCCAGGACGGTGGCGTTGCGGGAAGTCGGGGTTTGACGGAACCGCTCCAGCTTTTCTCGGATTTTGCGGAGGGGGGACCGCTCGTCGAACACGTCGGCCAACTGGTCCAAAGAGAGGTCCGGCGCCTTGAACCGGAGGTAAAGGAGCATGTCCCGGTAGAACCGTTCTTTCGTGTACGTGGCCTCGTTGACGTCCAGATTTTCGGGGAGGAAGAAAAAATACTCGACGGTGTACCGCTCTTTCCGGCGGGTCCGGTGCAGGTCGTAGTCGAGCTTGACCTCGATCTGGTATTCGTCGTGCCGTCGGATGAGTTCGCTGATCCCTTCCACAACTCATAGTCTAAGCTCTCTCCGCCAATGGGTCAAGACCCGTTGTTTTG
>PMLF01000136.1 GCA_003158755.1 Elusimicrobiota bacterium
TCTCCCACCAAGTATAACGTGTCGGCGTCGTTCTTGCGCAGAAAATCGAGCAAAAAGTCGGCTTTGCAATCTCTCGTGCCCAGGTGGAGGCCCGATATCCAGAGGGTCCGCCAGCGGCGGGTCGCCGATTCGTCTTTCGCGTCGGGAGAGGCGGGGAGGTTTAAGAATGCGGCCGGGATCTTCATATCAGGCTCCTTTGCGGAACGCGCCTCGGCGTGCGCTTTCCAGTCGCCTTTAGTTTAGACGGTCACCGTCGGAAAAGCGATGGCGGGAGAGTAAATTCCGTGTTGCGGCGGCGTGACGGGAATTTCCTAGCGGATCAGGAAAAGGGCGAGGCCCGTGATCCCGGAGATGTAATAGTTGACGGGCAGTTTTCCGATCCAGCACCGGTGCCAGGGCGCCCGTTCGGGCGTGAGCGCCCGGTGCCCGAAGTGCGGATTCAAAACGAACCACAAATAATCCTCCATGACCCAGAACAGGGAAAAGGCCCCGAGGCAATGGGCCTCCCCCCGCCAGGACCAGGAAGCGTTCCAGACGAAGGGAAGGTGGAAAAGGAGCAATATCCCGCCGAAGGCGTAGACGTGGTAGCCCGTCACTTCGGCGCCGCCGTAGAAGAAGTCCATCCACGGTTTCTTGTTGAGGCGCCACGTCGGAAGGTTACGCGCCCAGCCGTGGGGTCCTTCGATCTGAATTTCGAGCAGGGCCCACAGAGCGGAGACAAAAACGACGAAGACAAGCAGAAGCCAGTCGAAAGGAGCGATTTCCATGGATGTCGATGCCTCCGAGATTGAAATTCACGAACAATTTAACCGTTCGTCGCTCCTTCGTCAAATATCCCTCGTATTATTCCTCCATGCGATCGATGTCTCATGGGCGGTTATTCCGCGGGGCTTGCGTGAAGTTTTTCGCGACGGCATTGGCGGCGGTCTATTTCTCCGTCAACGGAGTGTTCTCCCACGCGGTCGAGAGCAACTTCTGGTCGGAGCGGCGAAGAGCCGTTCTTCCGTCGGGGGAGGCCTCCTCGGGGATGCCAGAGATGCTTCGCGAAGTCACCCTCCCGGAAACGGCGCTTCGTTCACTTTCCATTCCCAACCCGGTGGTTTCGGGTGTTGACTCCGGCCGCGACAAGATTTTGGCCGCCCTACCGCTTTCCCTGGGCACGGTCCGGCGCGCGCCGCCCTCGGGCCCGGGATCGGGCAAGACCGTCATCCACATCCTCGACGTTCATAAGAACGACGACGCCCAGCGGAACATCGGGAAGGCCGTTCAATCGCTGATCGACGCCGGGGTCCCCGGCCTGGTGGCGCTGGAAGGGGCTTCTTCCCCCATCGAGCTGGCGCGTTTTCGGGCCTTTCCCGATCGCGAGGCCGTCCGGCAGGCGGCGGACTATCTCCTACGCGAACACAAAATATCGGGACCCGTGCACGCGGCAATGATTCACCCGGCCTCCGTCTCATTTCCTCCGTTCATCGGCATAGACGACGCGGGCCATTACGCCGCCAACGTGGAAGCTTTTCGCCGCTCCGCCCCGCTGATGGCTGAAATGAAGGCCCGATTGGACGCCGATCGCGCCGTCTTGGACCGGAAGAAAAAGGTCGTATTCAACCCGGAACTTTTGGCTTTCGACGAGGCGGCGGGTTCCTACCACGAGGGGAAAATGCCGTTGGGAGATTTCGTGGAAACCTTGGCCGGGCGCCCGCCGTCGGACAATCTTCCGGAAGGCGTCCGGATCTTCCTCCAAGCTCATCAAATGGAAAAGGAAATGGACCTGCGGGAAGTGGAAAAAGAAAGGACCCGCCTGGTGGAAAAACTTTCCCGGACGCTTCCCCGGGACCGGATTGAAAGACTCGTCCAAAAGGGTATGGCCTATCGTCTGGGGGAAATTACGTGCGGCGATTTCCATCGGTTCCTCCGGGACATCTGCCGGGAATCCGGCGTTTCGCTTTCGGAATTCCCCCGCATGGGCGCTTACATCCGCTACGTCCTGCTGGCTGAGCGCGTCCCGGCGGGAACATTCTTGGACGACCTGTCCCGGCTGGAAACGGACCGATACGCCCGCTTGACGACAAGGCCGGAAGAGAAAGCTCTCGCGGCCGAATCCCGGCGGCTCGGCCTCGCCCGCAAGCTGGCGGATTTTTCTCTCACGTCGGAGGAATGGAAAGAGTACGACTCTCTTTCCGGCGACCGGCCTTTCCCGTCGCCGTCCTTCGAGGCCTTCTACCGCGAAGCCCTGGCCCGCGATGAGGCCATGGCGGGAAACGTGTTGAAGTCCATGGCCGAGCGAGGGACCGACAAGGCGGTCCTGGTTACCGGCGGATTTCACGCCGACGGCATCTCCAAAGTGTTGTCCCGGGCGGGCGTCAAAGTGATCACGTTCGTTCCTCGAATCGAAAAGGACGAGGGGTCGGGATATCTCTCGGACTTTGCCCGAGAAAAGACTCCCATGGAAAGATTATTTGTCGGGGAAAAGCTGTTCCTCGCCGCACCACCTGCCGAGGGCGCGGGGGAGGCGAGAGCGCTCGTCGGGGCGGAAATCGTTTTTCGAGATTGGGGGACGCAAGACCTCGGCGTATTGAACCAGTTCTGCCCGAAGTTTCAACGGGTGGTGAACATGTTGAAAGAACGAGGGGTCCAATCGCCGCCGTTGACGGTGTTCTCCGTCGCCCCGGTGCTCTTGGACAAGGAAAGGCTGGCGGTTTCCGTCGAATTGGGACCTCAAGGCCATGGACGAGCCCTCGACATGACGGTCATTTGCGACAAGAAAGGGCGAATCGAGGAGGTGGTCTCCGGCTTTTCTCCTTCGTTAAGCCGCCGGGCCCGGCTGCGCAAGGCGCTTCGAGCGGTCCTTGTTCCCGTCATCGGGGCCTTGAACCAACGATGGCCCGCGCTGACTCCGATCATTGAGTTGCCCTTGTTCCTCTTCCTGCCCGTCTTCGGGCCTTGGTACCGGGCGTGGATCATCGGTCTGCATTCGAACGAAAGCCTGGAACAGGTCATCCTCCGGGCTTGGGGTTTGGAATGGATCGCCGCCGCTCAAGCGGCGTCCGGTAAGGGCTTCTTCCGAATCCACCGCCGAGTCCTGGCCGGCATCTCCGCTCACCGCATTTTCAATCGAGTATTTCCCGAAGCTCCTTTGGCCATCGACGCCGAAGAATTTCAGCGGGCCTTGTTGGGAAAAGAGGTCGTGACCTGGAGCGGGCCGGCGACGGTCATTCATGTCGAGCCGGCAGGAAGGGGAAGCGCCTTTAAAATCACGCTGCAGCTTCCTGCCGGAGGAATGATGACCCGTGAGGGTCAGGCTGATTTTCTGATCCGGAGATACGACCCCCAGATGCGGGAAAGAGTCATGGAGGAGGTCCTGGCTGAGGAAAGTTCCACCCCTTCCATTGACATCTATGATCCGGCGGGCCGTCTAAGGGATTTGCCTCGAGAAATGTTCTCCCTGGAAAGAAAGCTCGGAGTCGTCGCCGTGGGGGAAAAAGATGGCGGCGCGAACGCGGTTTTCTCCATGCTCGTCGGCGGCCGAATCCCCCCGGAGAGCGACGGCAAGGTGTGGGTCCGAAAATTCGGCTCTCCTCCTGCGAAAGAGGAGGACCAAAAGACCTGTTTCTTCGTGATCGAAAACGCCGAAAACCTCGATGCGCCGCGAGGAGTCGACGGGAGCCTGTTTATGTCCGACGTCAAATATGTTTTGGTCCCTTTCCGCGGCGTAAAGGACTATCTTCGCCAGCGCATCGCCGCCGCCGCTGAGAAAGGGCTGTTGGACAAAGGCGACGCGTGGAAGCTGTCGAGAATGATCTGGACGTATGGGGAATACATGGCGCGCTCGCGCGAGGGGGAAGATCGGCCTGCGCAGGAAGAATCTCCGACGTCCGCGCGGTATGAGGTGGAATTGGGGGACCAGGGCTCGGGGGCGTTTTTCTCGGCGGTTTTGTTCTATTTGATGGCGAAGTTGTTGAAGAAGGGGAAGATCAACCTCGAGGTGGAGAGGTCGGACGGACTCCCCTATGAGAAAGGGCCTTCCGTCGACAATCGGTCTTCCCTGAAAGAGGTATTCCATTTGAGGAAGTCGGGTAAGTTCACGCCGGCGGCTGTCAACGTGGACGGCCCTCCCGACGTGGGCCACGATCTGAAGACAATCGCAAATCTGGTGGGGAATTCCCTCTGGACCAGGGCCCCCGGGACGTTGTCCCGCAGCGTGAGAGGAACGCTTTCCAGGCTGTTGGAACAACTTCCGGTGAGTTTAGTGACGAGGGTTGCGAAGCATGTTCCCAGCCTTTTCCTCGAGGGCGACGCGGCCTGGAAAGATTTCCTCGCGGAAATCGGAGCCGAGGATCTGCCCGAGGACAAGAGACGGGAGATCGAGCGGTGGGTGGAAGCGATGCCGGAGGAGATCGCCGAGGCCAAACCTCAGACGGAAGAACCGGGCCCTCCCCGAAAGAGGAAGAAACGCTCCACGCCTTCGCCCTCCATCACGGTGCCGGTCCCCACTCCCGCCCCCGCGCCCGAGGAACCGTCCGATGGAACCGCCGATGTCGTCGGAGAGGAACCTCCATCCTCGCCCCCGGAAGGGATCGTGAAGGAATTTCCGTCGGATATGATGGGACAAATACGTTTCATAAGAGAGATCCCCAGAGCCGAATTTCCCCTCATGGACAAGATCGATTTTCTCCTTTGGGCGTCGAGTCCGGGAAACCGGCAGTGTCTCGTCGCTCCCAGCTTAACGGCCGCGAGTCTGGAGGCGGTGGCAATGCAACCGGAGTCCGCCGGCCGTCGGTGGGACATCCAACGGACGCTTTGGAATGCGGCGAAGATTTTGCGCAACCGTGAAATGAACGGGGAGGCGGGGGAGCTTGAAAGACGCGCAAAGAGTATCGCGTTGGTCCCCCCGGCCTCGGCCGGTCGCGGAGGCGGATTCACGGCGGCGTCCTTTTGGTACTTCGTCCAAAGGCTAAAGGGCGAATCTTTGGCCGTCGCCGCGCGCAAGGGCTTAAGCCGGACGGCCCTCCTGTCGGAAATCGGGTCGCTTCTCCTTATTTCCGCCCCATCGATGCCTTTCAGACCATATTTCGGGCCCTTCTTGGCGGTTTTCGCGCTTTTTCACCTCTTCTCCGTGGTTTGGCTGGCCCGACGGGATAGAACACCTTTCGCGAGGGTCGTTTTCACCGCCGTGGTGTCCTTGGCTGCCGTCTTCATGCCTTATTGGGCGATTTCAGGTTTGTCCTGGGCATATTGGGCGCCCTTGGGTTTGTTGGCGGGAACGTGGCATTTCACTTGGGACAGGAGTCTGCGGCCGGAGTCCCCCAAAGAGGCCGCCCGCAAACTGGCCGACGATCTCCTCACCCTGTCGCGGGGCGGGAGGGTCGCCCCAGACGTCCACCTGCGTTTGATATTGGCGCGGGTATTCCCTGTCGTCGATCACCGCTTGGACCAACGAATCTCCTCCGATTCCGAGGCGGAGATCCGGGTTAACCGGGCTTTTCGCGCCCGCCTTGAGGAACGGTTCGGACGGGTTCCGTCTTCATCGGAACTCCTGTGGGGTCTGGCCCGGGTCCTTCGGGATTACCGTTCCATGGAGGACTTGCCTTTAACCCTCGGACGTTTGGAGTCGAGGGGGGTGGCGGTCGTGGCCACCCCGCGGATGGGAGACCTGGGGGCCCTCGTGTCCATGATCCGCGCCCGGGTTTCTTCGGAGACGCCGGTTTTCTGGGCGGCCGCCGATGCGGAAACCGGGGCCGGTTTACAGCGCTTTCTGGGCGCCTCCGGGACGGTATATTACGTCCAAAATGCCCTGACCCGACTGCCGTCCGGTTCCAGAGGGCTGGATTTCAAGGCCTTGGCGGGGGCCATGCCCCCCGCCTACGCCGGGATACGGTCTTGGGGACTGGTCTTGCCCGACGACATTTTTCCTTTGACGGATCCGGCGCACCTCCCCGAAGGCAACCCTTTCGAAAACGCCGTCCTCCTTTCCATCCGACTCGTTCTCGGGGCCATGAAAGCCCGCGTCTCGACCATCCGGGAGCTTCAAGAGGATTACGCCCTGGCCCGCCGTCTCGCCTCATTCGCCTGAATCGCGTCCAATCCTCCTCGCACGAGGAGGGGCGACCGGGGAATGTTTTTGTCATACCGGCGTCATGTTCCTCGTTTCTTCGTCGGGAACATATTCCAGGCCCTCCGAAAGGGTGTCACGCATCTGTCGATCATAGTTTACCCTCCCACAATCGGTTTCCCGATCGATCTCGGTTATCCTATGGCCGACAAAAATTGAAAAGAGCTGCCGGTGCGGCCGATCGTTGAGAGTTTATCCGAGACAACACGAAACCTCCCCCTAGCGGCCGTTTCCAGTCAATAGCGAGGAACCTATGAACACGTTCATTCCGATGGTGAAGTTCTTGTCCAACCGGTTTTTCAAGAAGGCGACGGCGGCGTGCGCCGCCGGCGCCCTGGTGTTCGGCGTCGCGGGCTCTTCCCTGGCGGAGGCCAATCTTTGGACGGACAGGCGAAAAGCCGTCGACTCCATAAAGGGAGGCGGAACCCCCGTTCAAATGGCGAGCCTGTCCGTCCCCGGGGCGATGGGAGACCTTCTTCCGTCGGTATCGGTGTCTAAGACGATTTTCCCTCAAGAGATATCCCTTCCTTCATCCCTTTCCCGGGACGAGCAACGGCGCGCCAAGGAATCCCTGCCTCCGTGCCTGACGTCCCTGTCCCTGGAATACGGTTCCATCCGGGACGTGCGCCTGGCGTCCCACCCGGCGTCGCGGCCCCTCGTTGTCCTCCTTCAAGACATACACGATTCCGAGGAAGCCCAGCGGAACGTCTCCCATATATTGGACAACATCGCCCGGGAATCTTCAGGGCCTCTGTTCGTCGGCGTGGAGGGGTCCGCGGGATTTTTTGACCTGGCGCCCTATCGGGACAACCCCAGCAAGGAACGTCACAAGATCATCTCGGACTGGCTCCTTAAGGAAGGGTTCATTCACGGAGGGGAGCATTTCGGCCTTCTGGCGGAGAAGACTCCGGTCCTGTTCGGGATCGAGAACGTAAAAACCTATTTAGCCAACGTCCAAGCCCTCCGCCGAAGCGCTCGGCTAAAATCAACCCTGGAGGATTTCCGAAACCGGGCTTCCCAAGTCCTGGCAAAGCGGCAGGAAAAATTCCTAACGCCCGCCCTCCAAACCCTTGAAAAAAACCTGGCCGCCTATCACCGTCGGGAGCTTTCCCTGTCCGATTACGTTCAAAGCCTCTCGTCCCAGGGGATGAAGCTGGGGGATCGTTTCCCTCATGTATCCCGGTTCTTGGAAGCGTTGGTGNNCCCTTTCCCGGGAAAGCTTGCGGGCGCTGCTGGAAGCCAGCCTCGCCTATCGGGCGGGAAGGATGACGTACGGTTCCTATTACACCTATTTGAAAACTCTTTGCGTTACCAACAAGGTGTCCTTGAGTTCCCATCCCGCTTTCGACGGATACATCCGCTACGTCCTCCTTTCCGAAAAGATCGACCCCGCCGCCCTACTGGACGAGGTGAACCTCCTGAAGGACGCCGCCATCGATTTCCTGGCCCGGACGCCGGAGCAAAAGGAAGTCTTGAGGATGTCCGAAGACTTGCGCCTCCTGGAACGCCTGGAGAGCCATGATTTCACACCGGCCGATTGGAAAAAATACGAGGAGCGGCGAAAAGCCGTGGCCGCGTGGGGCGCCGAAGTCGACGCCGAATCGCCGGCGAAGGTTTCCCTTTCGGGGCTTTTGAAGCCTTTTGAAGATTTCTATAAGGTCGCCTCCGCTCGCAACCGGTATTTGGCGGACAACTTCCTTCGGGGAATGGGCAACGCCGGGGCTGGAAAGGGACCGGCGGTGACGGTGCTTCTGGCGGGAGGGTTCCACACGACGGGTCTTTCCCAACTTCTGGCGAGCCGGGACATTTCCACGGTCACCATCGCGCCCAAAATCACCGACGTCAAGGAGGGGTCCTCCTATTTGGACGTCTTCACCCGGGAGCACACGCCCCTGGAGAAAATGCTTCTCGGTGAGAAACTGTTCTTGAAGAATTGGTCGGCGACGTGTCCCACCTTGGTTCCAGGATTAAAATCGGTGGGTGCTCCGCTGGGATCGATGCCTGTCGCCGATACGGCGCTGGGAGGAGAGAACGCCTATCCGAAGGTTGCTCGATTTGAACCTATAAAGGTTATTCAAGGACAGGGGTTCAAGTCGGTTATTGGGAAATTGAAGATGAACGGGGTGGAGACACGCCTTCGAGCGCTGCTCCTGGATCCAGGAACGAGCGAAGAGGCCGTCCAAAGGTATTCGACGGGGGCGGTGCTGGTGTCTTCCCTGGAGGATAATGGCACTCTAATTATCTATTCCGACCTTGAACCATGGATGGCAAGAGCCGCGAGAGAGGTGGGGAAGGGAATCCGCTCACTTCAACCGAGACCGGCCCTTCCCCATGAAGTCGTTTCGGGAATTATTTCTTATTTGAATGATTTCCCTCACAGGACGAGCGGTTTGTATCGAGTGGGACAAACAGCCGCCCTGGCGCTTATCCTCCTCGGAGGCGTGAAATGCACCGCCTTTGCCCCGGATGACGTTCAGCCGAAGAAAGTCGTGGACGCCTCTGCGGAGGTTTCCGACGCGGAAGAGGGGGAGGCCGGAAATAATGAGGTGGGAACGATTTTGGATGCCGGTTCGAAGGAAACCGCCGCCGTGGCGGACGGCGGCTCGAGGATCGACGGATCGACGGGTGAAGTCCCGGGAATATCTCTCGATGCATCGGTCGATCAAGCGGCGAGGGTGGAAGAAACCAATCCCGACCTCCCGAAGGATGATGCGCCCCCGATCAGCGCCGGAGGAGATGACGGGCCGCCGAACGATAAGCCGGGAGTCAACCCCGAGAATCCCGAGGCCGGGCCGGACGCCCCCGTGATTTTGGCGGACGCCAAGGTTCCCGGGGAGGAAGTTCCCCCGGCGGCGGTGGACGGCGGCGCCGTCGACATTGCTCCGGATCAAAATCAGGACCAAGTCACCGACCTTAATCCGAATCCGGACCTAGCTATCGATCTTAATCCGAAACCGGACCTAGCTAACGACTTTATTCCAAATCCGGACCAAGCTCCCGACCTCAATCCGGACCTCTCTCAACCTCCAAAGTTGAACGATGGCGCTGTGGCTCCGGACGTCGTTCCCCCAACTCCCGACCTCGCTCCTGGCGACGTTCCCGGAGATCAAGGAAGCGCCGGAAACAAAGACGTCCAACCGCCGCCGAAAGGGGTTTTGGTGACCTCCGAGACGGACGATCACCCGGTCCTCTACGTTTCCTACAGCGGCGTCACCGTGGCGATTTCGGCGGTGGATTACCTCAGCGACCCGACGGCCATCAACGTATGGACGGGAGCCCTCGCCATGGACGCCGCCAAGGAATGGGTGGTCGGAGGCCGCCGCCTGGTGGTCGGATTTCAAGGCGGCGCGCTGACCGTTTACGACGCCACGGAGGACGCATTGAACAGCAATAACGCCCCCCCCATGAAATTCTCGGCGTTGCCGGCGGGGACGACCGTCACGGATACCGTTTACCAAACCTCGACGAAGACCGTTTTCGCGTCGGTGGTCAACAGCGGCAACGGGAATTTGGAAATTTACAAAGCGCCGCTCTCCTACACGGCCGGGGCGGTCCAGTCCGGGCCATGGGTTATGGTGGGGTCGTTGGGACCGGCCGATCAAGTGTCGGGAAAGACGGTTTTGTCGGGGGCGGACCTCCTGATCAATACCAGCCTTCCGGTGGTGCCGGGCTTGCCTTTCATGATGGGCGTTTCAGACGGAAATACCGTCACGGTGCCCAGCGTGCAATTCAATGACACGAACCCGGGCGCCGCTCTCGTTGGAAGGGAATCGAGCCAGGCGACGGGGGCTTTCTTTACGGTGGACGGCAATGTCGTTTCGCAATATTCGTTGCCCAACCTGTTGGCGGGTATCCGAACTCCGTCGGCCCAACGCACGTATGCGCAGTTTTCATCCCCGGCGCCTTCGGAAGGGACGGGGTCGGTGGCGCTCAAAATGACCTCCTCCGCCGTTGAATTGGCCGCGGGCGTCGTCGGTCCGGACGGTAACCTGGCCCTGGCCGCCGTGCCCGACACGTCGAACTTGGCCTCGGTGGTCGTAAAAACCTGTGGAACGACGGGGACCGTCTTGGGCGTGACCATCGCCGGCAACGGCGACGTGTCTTCCTTGGTCCGCCAGCCGGACGGGACGAAGAAGCTTTTTGTCATGGATCCGAACGCCTCCACGATAGTGGGCATCCCCGTTTCGGGGTTGCCCTACAACCCAACCCACAACCGATGGGCGGCCTCGGTGTGGTTGGGCGCCGCAACGACCTTGGCGGCGACAGCCTTCCTTCAATGGCACACCGGCATTTCCTTCGGTTTCCTCCAGGGGGCGTTCTCCTTGCTCTCATCGGTTTCCCCGTTGCCTGCGGACAGTTGGATGGCGTTGATCCTCGGTATTTCCGGGGGATATTTCGCCTTTCGAGTCCATGGAGACGATCGGGCGGCGCGGGAAAGGAGGGCGGCGGATCCCTTGAGCGCGGAAAGGTTAACGCAAAGAGAAACGTATTTAACTTCCTTGATCCGGGAAATCTTCCGAGTTTTGGGAGGAATCGGATCGCCGGCCATCGTCTGGAAAAAACAGGGCGAACTCCGGGGTGCCCTGGCGCGGACCACCTCTCAAGGGCAACTGTTCCTGTCCGAGGAATTGGCCGGGACGGGATTTTGGACGTCGGTCCAGTTCCATTACGTTTTGGCCCATGAAGTAATCCGGATCTGGATGTTGAGGTTGGGAGGGAGGTTCCTGTTCCGTCTCAGCGGGCCGATCCCTTACCTGTTTGCCCCCCTAATCGTTCTTTTGTCTTTGCCGGTCGCCGTCGTCATCGATTGGAAGGCAGGCAAGGCTCCTCT
>PMLF01000010.1 GCA_003158755.1 Elusimicrobiota bacterium
ATCTTTCACAACAAATAAATCGATGGTTCGGGTATCCCAACACGTCCCGTCGCTCTCCATCTGGATGGTGTCCCATCCGCTGGGCTTGTCGACATAAAAATAATCGGAGGAGCTGTAAACGTCGGAGTAATCGCCCGTGAACCCGGGGAAAAACATCTTCCCGAAACGAAGGGGCTTTCCATCGGAGGGTTCGAACTCAAACACCCTCATGGACAGGCGCCGATCCGCGAAAGCCGCCGATCCGATCCGGAAGGACCGGCGGGGCTCCGCCACGAGTTCCTGCCGAATACCGACGATCCCGCCGAGCGCCGCCGCCGATATCCCCGCCAGGCTCAACCCCAGGAGGGCCTTCCATGACCGAAAATTCAGAATTGAATCACGGACGAAAAAATAGGAAGGCAAAAGCATGAAACACAACGGCAGCATAAAAAACCGCATCCCGCCAAACGGCATCAGGTTCGCCGGATGCAGTTGGGCGAACGACATATAAAAAACAACCGAAATCAACACGCACCCCTGAATGACGAGGTCCTTCCATTTTCGATATCGAAAGAAAAGGATCAGGCCTCCCAAATAAAACGCCAGCCATGGGAATTGGCGGAACAACATGGGATCGTCCGTGGCAAAGGCCGCTTTGGCGTCGAACAAAAAGGAATAAACTTTTTGGCCGAAATTATGGAAATTGAACACATACCGGCCGCCGATCCGGGCGTATTCATTTTGCAGACTCCCATACACTTTCAGGTTGAAAACCACCACCACCAGAGGCAACACGGCGCTGGCCGCCGCCAATATCGAGACCCCTTTCACGTTCTTTTCTTTCAGCAACCCCCACGACACAACCGCGTACATGGGAAACAAAAGGAGGAAGACGTCGACTGGCCGACACATGAAGACGGCACCGGCAAGCAGCCCCAAAGACGCCAAGCGGCGAGGAGAGACGTCCCCGCTTTTATAGATGGAAACCGCCGTACAAAAGAATGCAAAGACGGGAATGTTGGTCCACGACATCAAGAGTTGTTGAAAAATGGTGGATTTGAACAAAACGCCGAAAGCGAGGACGACCATGGACTCCCAAACGGTCATGAAATCCCCATATAATTTCAACAAGAAGTAACAGGCGGTCCNNGGCTTTGGCGCTGAGGTAGTAATTGGATTGGTCCCACGCCTCGAGAAAATGCCAGGGGATGGATCCCAGGTGGTTCCACCCGATGAACCGCACGTATCGAAACAAATAATAACTCAGGCAAACGAATAAGAAGCCCGGGACGACGGCTTTTCCGTCCAAATCGATCCATTTCTTAACGGTGGGACGGTTTAGGATATCGCCGATGAACCGAAACGTTCCGGACAAAGAACTCCCCCTACCGCTCATGAGGATACCTCGGACGGCGCCGGTGCCGAGAGTCGGGAAGGGTCCCCCCCGCTATATAAACGGCCAACCGCTTCTAGGAACGCACGGTCATCCGCCTTTGTCAAAAGCATTTCCAATACTCGTTTTTGCTTCTCACGGACCGCCTCCGGATCACGCAGAACACGTTGAGCATTTTCCACGAACCCATCCAAATCCAAGGGCCGGGCGACGGCCATCAGGTTCGTAGCGTCCCCCAGCCATTCCCGGATCATCGGGATATCGCCGGCCACGATCGGCGTCCCCAACGTCAACGCTTCGAAGATTTGCGGCGGGAAATTGCCCTCGAAAACGGAGGTAAACAATAAAGCACCGGCGTTCACGTAGAGATCGCGCAAGCCCGAATCCGTCAACCCGGGGACAAAATCAACATGTCCTTCCATCCCGAGTTTTTGAAACGCCGCCGCGGCGGGCGCGAAGTCCTTAATGGAGCAGGTCAAGACTAAGCGAAGGCCTTGGTTTGATTTACGTAGGACATTGAAGACTTCGAGCGCGAAATCGAGCCTTTTGTTCGGCCTGTTTTGCGTCGGATAAAACAAATATTTTCCCCGCTCGAAGTTCCGCAAGAGAGAATCCGACGGATTCCCCTTTCCCTCCCCGGGGAACGAGATCAGCAACGGAAGAGGGAGCACCGTGATCTTGCTTTTGGAAACGTTCAGCTCCGTCGACGATAAGTATTCCCTAGTGAACTGAGAGTTGGTGAAAACGTTTTCAGCCCGGCTGGCGATGGCCCGACCGATCAAGGCGTTATGCCGATCCTGCGGAGAGTTGAAATCCGCCGGAAAGAAATGCGGGATGTAATCGGGGAGGTAAAGATGGACGGGAGAGGCCATAAAAATCGCTTCCGGAAAAAGAAAATAATGAGTGACTAAAATGGAATTCCGGTTTAAATCGCCATTGATCACATCCAGGTAATTAAACTTTTCCCCGGGCCGGAAGAGTTCGAGGCTCCGACCCACCATCCATTTCAAGTAAGGAATCACGTCGCGCGCCAACCATATTAAAAGGCGAAAAAACAGGACGGGTAAACCCACCAACAAAAAACCCAGACCGATGACGACGACCGCGAGGGATACGAACACGATGCGAACGCGTTGGATCGATTTGAAAAGGAAAATATTGAGTCGATATGGGATCTTCGTTCCCCAGGTCAACATCCATTTCGACACCAGGGCCGGCGTGTCGATGGCTTTCGTCAAATAGGAGAGCAAGCGGATCCCCAGGAGAGATAGAGAATCCTCTGATTTCTTAAGGAATAAAACGAGCGATTTGTGGATTCTCTTCATCCTGGATTTAATCTGAACTTGAGCGCCCGGACCAACCAACACGGGGAAACCACGAACCAAGAAGTGAATTCTTCCTCGAAACTCAGGGGTGAAGAAAAACCCCAACGTATTGACAAAATTGACGGCATCGCAGGTAATGCACACGTTCAGCTTCGTCGCTTTTAAAATGGCGCGGACAAGACAGCGAACCACGCGAGGAATCCCT
>PMLF01000241.1 GCA_003158755.1 Elusimicrobiota bacterium
GGTTGTGCTTTTTTGACGACGATCAAGAATCCGTCCGGCTCGCCATCCTCTCCCGACAAGACGGTGCGGGTATACATGACGGACAAGGAACCCCCGTCTTTGGTCCGGATCGAGCCGGAGTTCTCCACACCCAAGGCGTCCGCTTTCCCCGTCGTGAAAAAATCGGCCAGAGGCTTGCCGAAAGAGGCCTCCGGGGTCCACCCTGTCAGGGCTTCGGCCGCTTTGTTCAGGAAGAAGACGCGGCCCAGTCCGTCCGCCGCGATCATGGCCTCCGTCAGACTGTTGAGGGCTCGGGCATGCCAGCCGTCCATCTTCCCCAACACCCCTTCCATCTGGTGGCGGTGGATGGCCAGCTCGATGACGGTCTGAAGGGACCTCGCCTCGAAGGGCTTCAGGATGTAGCCGAAGGGCATGGTGGCCTTGGCCCGCTCCAGGGTCGGCGCGTCCGCGTACGCGGTGAGGTAGCTGACGGGCAGGTTAAATTCGGCGTAAAGGTGCTCCGCCACCTCGATGCCGTCCTGGGGCCCCTGGATGCGGATGTCCATCAGGACGAGGTCGGGCTTGGAGGCCCGCACGCTCTTGACGGCGTCCGCTCCGTTGGAAACCACGCCCGTGACGGTGTACCCCATCTTTTGGAGGAGGCGCTTTAAGTCCTCCGCCACGATGCGCTCGTCTTCCACGATCAAGATCCGTTTCTCCGTCATGGCCTTCCTCCCACGCTGTCGATTTTGGTCGCCCCTTCGGGCTCTTTGAAATTCACGGTGAACTTGGCGCCCACGCCGTTTTCCATGAGGAGGCTTCCTCCCAGCTGCTCGGTGAGGATGTGGACCAGCCTCAGGCCCAGCGATTCGGTCGATTCAAAATTGATCGGCTTTTTCAAGCCGACGCCCTGGTCCGTCACGGAGAGCTCGTAGCGGTTCTCCGGCAGAGTACGGAATCGCACGGAGACCACCCCCTCCCGTCCTTTCGGATAGGCGTATTTCAGCGCGTTGGACACCAGTTCTGTGATGATGAGGCCGCACGGGATGGCGACGTCCAGGCTCAAGGACACGTTGTCCACCTCCAGACGGATCGAGTTCCGTTCCGGAAGGACGCTGTAGGTCCGGAGCAGGTTGTCCGTCAGTTTCTCGACGTAATTTGAGAAATCCATGCGGGCCAGGTCCGGTGATTCGTAAAGGCACTCATGGATGATGGCCATGGACCTCACGCGGTTCTGGCTTTCCAGGAAAACGGCCAGGAGGTCCGGGTCATGGATGTTCTCCGCCTGGAGGCGGAGGAGGCTCGAAATCATTTGCAGATTGTTTTTGACCCGGTGATGGATTTCCTTGAGCAGGGCCTCCTTCTCGCGAAGGGAGGAAGCGAGGTTGTCCTGGGCGTGCCGGTGGGCCGTGACGTCCCGCATGATGGCGGTGAAGTACGTGTTCCCGCGGCTCCTCCAGGAGGCGACGGAGACTTCGATGGGAAAAATCGGTCCGCCTTTCCGTCGGCCGGAAAGATCGTGGGTATTGTCTCCCATGTCGGTCAGGAGCGCGCGGGGAAATCGGGCGGGCGAGGAGTCCGGCGACGACGGTTCGAGGACGATCAAGTCCAAGGAACGGCCGATGGCCTCTCCCTCCTTGAAACCGAAAATAGTTTTGGCCCCCCGGTTCCAGCCGTTAATGACCCCCTCGGTGTTGTAGGAGACGATCGCGTCGTTGGCGGTCTGCGTCACGGAGCGGAAGCGCAGTTCGGAGTTCCGCAGGGACCGATCCGCCCGCTCCCGTTCCGCCACCCGTTCCAGCTGCACGCAGATCGCCTCGAAGGCCTCCCGGCACGGGACGCTGGGGTCTCCGGGCTGCTCCGAGAAGAAAACCAGGATGGCCAACATCTTCCCGCTCAATTTGACGGGGAAGGCGTACCCCGCCGCCAAGCCGGCTTCCTTCACCTCCCGACGGTGGGGAAAATCCTTGTCCGCCGACAAGTCGGGCGTCCACTGGGGTTTCCCGGAAGCGAGGACCTGCCGGGGAAGACCCTGATCGGGGGGAAAACGCAGGCGGTCCGAATGCGAGCGGAACGCGGCGAAGCGTTCCGGATCGCTCAAATACCAGGGGCCGGAGATGAACTCCGCTTCCTTCCCCCGGGGAAGCCACGCGTGTCCGACCGGCCATTGCGTGTGCCGGCCGACATGGGTCAGGACGAGGTCCAAGGCCTCGTCCAAGGTCTCCGCGCCGTTGCAGGCCGCCGTCACGGTCTGAAGGAGCCGCATGAAGGACTCCCGTTCCTTCACGACCTCTTCGGCTTTTCGGCGACGGGTGATGTCCCGGACGACTTGGGAAAAGCCAAGGACGGTTTCCTTATTGTCCATGAAAGGCGTGGTCACCGTCTCCGCCCAGAAGCGGGAGCCGTCTTTCCGCATGCGCCATCCCTGTTTTTCATAGGAACCCAGGAGGGTCGCCCGCTTGAAAGTCTCCTGCATCCGTCCGCTCTCCCGCTCCTCCGGCGGGTAAAAAAGGGAAACGGAATCCCCCAGCACTTCCTCGGACTTGTACCCGTGGATATTCTCGGCGCCCGCGTTCCAGGTGACGATGCGGCCATCCGGGTCCAGAAGCAGGACCGCGTGGTCCTTCAGGCTGTTGACGAGCACGGCGTAGCGCTCCTCGCTCTCCTTGAGGGAATTTTCGATGCGACGGCTGATGACCCCGGCGCTGCGCAGCGACAGGTAGATCACCGCGACCAAAGACAGGAGGAGGGCCAGGAACGAGGAGAAGAGCAAGTGGATGCTTCCGTTGGACGCGCCGTTCAAGACGTCCAAGACCAGGACCGCCGCTCCCACGATCGGGAGGAAATGGCGCAAGATGATCGTCCGCACCGAGGCCCCCGCCAGAAGGCGGAGGGGAAAATAGCGGGGTCCGAGCCGGCCCACCACGGCGAGGCCTAAGAGAACCATGTTCGCGCATCCCAGGAAAGGCAGCGTCCACCGGCCGCCGCTGAAAAAAGAAATGGGCGCTCCGTGTAAATAGCCGGAAATGAAAATGCCGTTGACGAGGACCAGGAAAAGGCCCATGACGCCCAGCGCGTCCCCGACCCATCGGCGACGGCCGGCGACGAGGGGGCAAAAGGTCGTCAAGAGGCTCAGCCAACAAAGGCTCGCCCACGTGAAAGGATCGGCGCCCGTCCAGTGGAACCACGCTCTTCCGTCGTACCCGGAGGCCGCCGGCCGGGAGAGTTCGAATAGCCTCCCCGCTTCCGCGGTCGCCAAAAGGAGCGGCGCGAGGATCGCCGTCAGGACCAGGAAGGCTTTGGCGCGGTTATTGAGGGGATCCCGGTTATGGTTGAAAAGCGCCAGCGCCAGGAGCAGGAAACAGAGCGCCGCGGCGGGAGATAGGGCGCCCGACGCGGGAAGGCCCCGGGCGAGGAATAAGAGGCCGGCGGCCCAGCCCGCCAGGGCGATGCCGCTGACCGCCACGGAGGCCTGGCAGAAGCGGCTGGTGGCGTCTCGAGATCTGTCGATGGATCGGCGGAGGGATCCCAGAAAGTTCGCAACGAACTTCGCTTGTTCCAGGTGGAAGGATAACCGTTTGAGGAGAGGGGGGGGGCCGCGACGATTCACTTCTCCTCCAAAGAAGGGCGCCGCGCCCATCCCGCGGATCTCACGGATGCTAGATTAATCTCGAGATCTTCAAAACGCTGAACACGGCGAGGACGACGGCGATCCTCCCGCTGAACGAGTAGTCCCAGCCGCCGCTGTAGGGCCACACCGGCAAGAACGCCACCATGGACGCCAGCAGGACCCAATAAATCCAATGGTTCGCTTTGCATAAACCCGTGACGGATCTCCTCTCCATACGGAGATGAGACAGGCGGTTTCCGGCAAAGGTAACGCGGTCCCGGGAGATTTCTCAAGGGACGGCCCCTTCAACGAGTTTAGAGGAACGGCCGCCGACGGGGTCCGCCGCCAAAACGTCGGAAAGGCGTTTGCGCGCGCGGTGGAGATAGACCTTAACCGTCCCCAAGGGTTTCGAAAGACGCCGGGATACTTCTTTCAGCGGCAGGTGCTGGTAATAGTGGAGGATGAAAATGGATCGATAGACTTCCTGGAGTCCGTCCACGGCTTGCCGCAGCCGCTCGGATTCCCTGCGCTGGGCCACGATTTCATCGACGGCGGGCCCTTTCTCGGGCAGGTCCCTGGGGGTCGATTCCTCCTCCGGTCCTCCGTCAATGGAGACCATGCGCCGGTTTCCCCGCCGCCGGAGATGGTTGCGGACGCGGTTCAGGGTGATGGTGTAGAGCCAGGTGGAGAGTTTGGATTCACCGCGGAAGCTGCTCAGATGGAGGTGGACTTGCAGGAATACGTCCTGGAGGACGTCTTCGGCCTCTTCCCGTTGGCCGAGGATTCTGCGGGCCATTTCCAGGAGGGGCGGCCGGTGACGGTTGACGATGAGACCGAAGGCTTCCCCGTCGCCGGCGAGGGTGTCTGCGATCAGTTCGGCATCGGAGAGGGGTGACTCATCGGTAAAAGACACTCGGACTCCTGAAATA
>PMLF01000196.1 GCA_003158755.1 Elusimicrobiota bacterium
TCCCGTCCATTTCGCAATTGACTCTACGACGGCGATAATCCCTTCAGCGCCTTCTTCAGGATCGCCAGACCCTCCGCGACTTGCGCGTCGGTCAGGATGAAGGGAGGCAGGAGCCGCACCACTTTTTCCGCGGTGCAATTGACCAAGAGTCCATTTTCCCGGCAAAAGTCCACGACGGAAACTCCCGGCCGGTCCAGTTCGATCCCCACCAGGAGGCCCAGTCCACGGACGATCTTGATCGCGGGGATCTCGGATTTCCAGGACGAAATTTCGCTTAAGAATTCCTTCCCCAAATCCCTGATCCGGTCGAGCTGGGCGGCGTCCAACGCCTTGAGCACCTCCAGCGCCGCCCGGCAGACGACGGGGCCGCCGCCGAAAGTGGACGCGTGGTCCCCCGGCTTCAGCAAATCGGCGACTTCCGGTCGGGCCAGGGTGGCGCCGATGGGCAGGCCGTTGGCAAGCCCCTTGGCGATGGAAAGCACGTCGGGCTCGACCCCGATCCGCTGGAAAGCGAACAAGGATCCCGTCCGCCCGACGCCGGTCTGGATCTCGTCGAACATCAACAGCAGGTTGTGCTTTTTGCAGAGTTCCCGGAGCCCGGCGAAGAACCCCGCCGACGTGATGTTCACTCCCCCCTCGCCTTGGACCGGCTCGACGAGGATGGCGCAGGTCTTGGGGCCGACCAACTTCCCGGCGGCCGCCAGGTCGCCGAAGGGCGCCGCGGGGAACCCCTCCAAAAGCGGGCCGTAACCTTGTTGATATTTTTTTTGAGGCGTGGCCGACAACGTGGCGATGGTCCGCCCGTGGAAAGCCTGGTCGAAGACGATGACCTCGTGCCGTCCGCCCGTCAGGTGCCCGTGCCGCCGGGCCAGTTTCAAGGCGCACTCGTTGGCCTCCGCGCCGGAATTGGAAAAGAAGGCCTTCGACGGAAACGTCCGCCGCACCAGCTCTTTCGCCAAGTCCATCTGCGGTTGGGTATAAAAAAGGTTGGAGACGTGGACCAAGGTCCGCGCCTGCTCCGCCGTCGCCGCGGCCACGGCCGGATGGGCGTGCCCCAGGCCCGTCACGGCGAGGCCGCAGAAAAAGTCCAGGTAGCGTTTCCCGTCGGCGTCCCACAAATAGGCCCCCTCGCCCTTGACGAAAAGGACGGGTTGCCTCCGAAAGAGGTTGAACAGATAAGGGGACGGTTCGGGTGCGGTCATTTCTCAAAGCCCTCCGGGATCAGTGGAAAACATTATACACCAGCCGACGAGGCTTGGTAATTTAGTAGAATCTAAAGAGAATGATTCTTAATAAGAAAATTCTCGCGGCGGCCTTCGCTTTGATCTTGGCCGGTCCGGCGGGGGCCGCGGGGCGGCCCCGCGTCGTCGCCACCTTCAGCCTGCTGGGCGATTGGGTCCGGGCGGTGGGAGGGTCGGACGTCGACCTAAACGTCCTGGTGGGACCGGGCGGCGACTCGCACACTTACGAACCCTCGCCGTCGGACGGGCGGGCTCTGGCGGAGGCGGACATCGTCGTGGAAATCGGGCTCGGGTTCGAGCCTTGGATGGACCGGCTGATGATCGCTTCGGGCGGACGGGCCAGGCAGGTGAGGGTGACGGAGGGGATGCCGTTGCGGGACGCGGAAGGCCGTCGTTTGGCCGGCGCCCCGGGACGGGGAGTGAACGTGGACCCGCACGTTTGGGGCGATCCGACCAACACCGCGTCGGCGGTGGAGGCGATCCGGGCCGCGTTGTGCGCGGCGGACCCGTCGCATTCGGAGGACTACGGCCGACGAGCCCGAGCGTATCAGGCCGAACTGGCCTCCTTGGACGGCTGGATCCGCGACCGGGTGGCCTCGGTCCCCGCCGATCGCCGCGTGTTGGTGACGACCCACGACACGCTGGGCTATTGGGCGGACCGGTACGGGTTCCGCGTGGTCGATACCGTTTTTTCCACGGCCGGTGCCGAGTCGGCCGATCCTTCGGCGTCCCAACTGGCTCGGCTCTCCGACGACATCCGAGCTCGGGGCGTCCCGGCGGTCTTTATCGAGAACGTGACGAACCCCGCCGTTTCCCGTGCCGTAGCCAAAGCGGCGGGAGTTCGCACGGCGCCGCCCCTCTTCACGGACGCCTTGGGGCCGAAGGGCTCGCCGGGGGAAACGTACCTGGAAATGATGCGATACAACGCTCAAGTCATCGCGGAGGCTTTGAAATGATTTTTTCTTACGACGGGCATGCGCCCGCTTTTCCGCCGGTTATCGGGCCCGTCCTGATCGCACGAGGCCTCACGGTCCGGTATCCCGGGGCGGCGGAGCCGGCCTTGAAAGAATTTTCCCTCTCGGTCCCGGCAGGAGCCCGGGTGGCGCTGGTGGGGTCCAACGGGGCGGGCAAATCCACGTTCCTGAAAGCGGCGGCGGGGCTCCTGCCCGTCGAATCCGGCGAGTTGGAGGTTTTCGGCCTGCCCGTGGGCGGTTGTCGCTGCCGGGTGGCCTACCTGCCCCAGCAGCCGGAAATCGACTGGCGATTCCCCGTCACCGTCGAGGATTTGGTCTTGACGGGCCGCGACGCCCACCTGGGCTGGTTCCGTCGACCGGGTTCCGCGGACCGGCTCCGCGTCCGCCGGGCCCTGGAGCGCGTGGGGCTCGCCGCTTTGGGACCCCGCCCGATTCATGAACTTTCCGGAGGCCAGAGACAGCGAGCGCTCATCGCTCGGTCATTGACCCAAGAAGCGGACCTGCTTTTGCTGGACGAACCCTTGAACGCCGTGGACGCGGAGACCCGTTTTTCCTTCGGGGAACTCCTCGCGGGGTTGTGCCGGGAAGGGAAAACCGTGGTCATGGCCACTCACCACCTCGGCGGGTCCGGCGAGGAAGCCGACCGCGCCGTCTACCTTTCCGACGGACACGAATCCGACGCTCCCTGCGAGCATCCGGAGGTCCCCGCGTGACCTTCCTCCTCGAACCTTTCCAATATCCCTTCATGCGCACGGGACTGGCGGCGGCGACCCTGGCGGGAATCACGTGCGGCCTTTTGGGTTCCTACGTCGTACTTCGGCGGGTGGCGTTCATCGGCCACGCCATGACCCACGGGACTCTTCCCGGGTTGGCGTTGGCGCAACGACTGGGGTTCAGCCTCTTCGGGGGAGCGATCCTGGCCAACCTGGCCACGGCCTTCGGCATCGGCTGGATGTCCCGTCGAGAAGACGTCCACGAGGACACGGCCATCGGTGTTTTCTCGTCGGCGATGTTCGCCCTTGGAATTTTGATCATGGCGCGGACCAAGTCCTACCGCGACTTGACCGGGCTCCTCTTCGGACAAGTGCTGGGCGTGACCGGCGGAGACTTGGTATGGATGGCGGCGGCCGCGTTGGTGGTGGCAGCGGCCTTGGTCCTCTTCCACAAAGAATGGATGCTGGCCACGCTGGACCCGGGCCACGCGAGGATCATCGGGCTGCCGATGGGGTTTCTTAAAGTGGGGTTCCTCGTCCTCCTTGTGCTGGGAGTGAGCACGGCGGTGCAGACGGTGGGCGCGGTGCTGACGGGGGCGCTCCTCGTAGCGCCGGCCGCGGCGGCGAGGCTCGTGACGCGGCGCCTTCCCGGGATGATGGCCCTTTCGACCTTGATCGCGGCGGCGTGCGGGGCGGGGGGGCTCTACCTTTCCTATTTCGTCGGGTTGCCGTCGGGCGCGGCCATCGTTCTTTTGTGCGCGGCGGCGTACGCCGCGGTCCACTTGGGCGTGTCGTGGAAGGAGTCCCGATGACCGATCCCTTCCTCGCGTTGAAGAAAGCCGTGGCCGGCCGGGGGGGCCGTTGGACCCGGGCGCGGGAACGGGTTCTGGAAGTCTTCCTGAAGGACCGCCGTCCTCTGACCGCCCGGGAGATCCATCGACGGGCGGGGGCCAAGGCGAATCTGGCTTCGGTGTACCGAAACATCCGGCTTTTGTGCGAACTGGGGCTCCTGATTTCCGTCGATCGGGTGGCGGAAGGGGAACGCTTCGAGCTGTCGGAGAGTTACCGGAATCACCACCATCACTTGATCTGCGAACGGTGCGGCGCCGTGGAGGATTTGGAAGGATGCCTCCTGGAACGCGCGGTGCGGAGCCTGCGGACCCGCACCCGGTTCCGTATCGTCCGGCACGAGGTGAACCTCTTCGGACTGTGCCTGGACTGCGATGCCGCTTGAGAACCCCTTGGCCGGGTGATAAAATCCATTTATGACCGAACCCGCCGCGGTGCTTAGGTTGGAGAACGTCACCAAGATCTTCCGCCGATCCCATTTGGGAAGGGTCCGGGAAACCGTCGGGGTCCGGGACCTCGTCCTTCGCGTGCGGGAAGGCGAAGTCTACGGACTCCTGGGATTGAACGGCGCCGGAAAGACCACCGCCATCAAATTGCTCCTGGGGCTTTTGTCTCCGTCGACGGGGAAGGCGTTCATCCTGGACCGTCCGCCGGAGGAGCCCGAGGCCCGGCGGGCCATCGGATACCTGCCCGAAGTCCCCTATTTCTACCGTCACCTCTCCGCCCGCGAAGTGCTGCGGTTCTACGGCCGCCTGTCGGGGCTGGCCCCGTCGGCGCTCAACGCCCGCGTCGAAGCGGTCCTGGCCGAGGTTCGCCTCGCCGAGAACGCCCACCGCCCCATGCGGGAATACTCCAAAGGAATGCTCCAGCGGACGTCCCTGGCCCAGGCGCTCCTCCACGACCCGAAGATATTTTTCTTCGACGAACCGGTGACGGGTCTGGACCCGTTGGGGTTGAAAGAAATGCGCGACAGGATGGTGGAGCTCAACCGGCGGGGAAAAACGGTCTTCTTTTCTTCCCATAACATCTCGGAGGTGGAGAAGATTTGCCACCGGGTGGGCATCCTGGTGCGGGGACGGATGGCCCGGGAAGTGGAGCGGTCCGAGTGGGAGAAAGACCCGGGGCACCTGGAAAAACTTTTCGTCGAGACGGTTTCCCAAGACCCGAACTCCGGGTTGCAACCGATTTTGGCGTAAAGAGGCAAAGTCATGGGGCGGGTCTTAGACCCGCCCCTACGATAGAAACAATATTTGTATTCGTTCAGGGGGTCTTTCGTCGTCATTCCGGCATGGTTCCAGCCGGAATCCAGCATATGGAAAAAGTCACTGGACCCCGGCTTTCGCCGGGGAGACAGCATAACCCCCTGAACGGTTACCAATATTTGAGTCAAAAACGGCTGTGACGATAAATGAAAAACGGATCTTTATGAAAATCATCCTTTCCATCATCCGCGTCACCTTCCTCCAGCAGCTCCGCAACCGGCTGTGGCTGGCGGTGCTGCTTTATGCCGTCGTCATGGGCGCGGCCTCTCTCCTTTTCGGCGCGATATCCGCCGACGCGGAACTGACGGTGATCTTGGACCTGGGCCTGGCCGCGGCGGAGTTCCTTGGCCTCCTGGTCGCGGCCGTCGGCGCCGTGACCCTGGTCCTGGAGGAGATGGAGTCCAAGACCGCCTATCTGATCCTGACCCGGCCCGTATCGCGGTCCGCCTACGTCGTGGGACGGTTCCTCGGCCTTTTGGGGGCGGTGCTGGCGGCGGTCGGGCTCATGGGATTGGTCCACGTGGGAATCCTCCTCCTTAAAGGATGGGAACCCACGTCGTCCTACTTCCTGTGTTTCCCGTTCATGGCTTTGAAGGTCACCGTGGTGACCTCGGTGGCCCTCTTCTTTTCCCTCTTTTCCACGTCCCAGGCCTCCTCGATGGCGTTCACCGCCTTCTTCTGGCTCCTGGGCCACTTCGGTCCGGAGCTGCAATTCCTGGCCGAGAAAACCCGCAACGTCGCGGCGGCTCTGGGGGTGAAAGCGTTCCTGTTCGTCCTGCCCCGGCTGGACCTCCTCGACTACCGGGATCTTTTGGAAGTTCCGGGTCTCGCCGCCGGTCCGCTCCTGGCGAGAGGGGCCGCCTACGCGGCGCTCTATACCGGGGCCTGCCTGATCCTCTCGACGACGCTTTTTTCCCGACGGGAGTTTTGATGAAAGGGTTGATCCTGGCGGCGGGACTCTTCCTCGCGTCGGCGATCGTGCCCCGCGCGTGGACCGGAACGGCGTTGCCCCCCGCCGGCGGTCCGCCCGTCGCCCAGTACGCCGTGCAGGACATGGCCGCGGTCCTGGCCGGCGCCCGGCGCATGGGCGCCGACGTGGCGTTCATCCAGCTCCTCCAGTATTTCGGCAGCGGGGAGGAGGCAAAGCCTCGCCCCGGCGAACACGTCGACGATCCAAAAAAATTGTGGCTGCCCCGGTTCCTTCCTCTCTCCAGTCGCATCGCGACGTTGAACCCTTTCTTCCACTTCGGCGTCCTCTTCTCCGCCGGGACCCTTGGGTTCGTGTTGGACCGCCCCGAAGAGGCTTTGTCCTTGTTGGAGCGGGCGACCGCCGTGGACCCCACCTTCTGGCGTTACCGCCTCTACGCGGGCGCCATCGCGTACCAGAAAAACGAAAATCCCGACAAGGTGATCCTCTTTTTGGAAGAGGCCCTGAAGTATCCCGATTGTCCCAGCATGCTTCAGAACATCCTCGCCAACCTGCATAAGAAACGCGGCGATTACGCCCGCGCGGCGGAAATCTATCGATTCACCATCCAAACGTCCCGGGACCCCGCGGCGGTGAACACGGCCCGCGAGCAGTTGAAA
>PMLF01000122.1 GCA_003158755.1 Elusimicrobiota bacterium
CGAGCAATAGGGGGAATGAGGCATGTCGAGGGCGATTCCTGTTTTAGTGTTCGCGGCGGTGGTTTCGGTGGTTTCGCTGTCCGCCGATGACGACGTGGTTCCTCACGCGAGACGGAAAGCCGTTCCGGTTCCGGTCGAAAAAGCGTCCGAGACTCCCCCGGCGCCCACTCCGCCTCCTCCAACCCCGAAAGTCCCGGCGGGGAAGCCCGACCCCTCCAAGCCTTGGAAGCTTTACTATACCGGGGAAGACGTCGTCGACTACGAAAAATTCGGCGTCTTCAAGAACCTGGGAACGGACCGATATGCCTACGTCATCCAGGATTTGGCTGGGCTGGCGAAAGCGTCGGGGGAGGGGATCTACCCCAACAAGACCGACATCCTCAAGGACCCGGATTATCAGAGTTATCTTCAGTCGGGTTTGTTGAACGCGACCCCGTGGGACCTCGTCAACGGCCCCGATCCGCGGAAAGGGTTTTACAAATGGGCGACCACCCTCACCAAGGAAGGGCCCGGCATATCGCTTTACTTCGTGGCCATGTCCCTGGAAAAAGGCGGGCACCTGCTGGAGGCCGTGAAGGCCTATCACGCCTGCTTGGTTTTTTATCCCGGAGCCCACGGCTTGACGTTCTGGAATACGCCTTGGTACATCGGGCCCACGGCGGTGGACCGTATCCTGTTCATCCTCAAGAAAAACCCCCAGTTGGGCCTCAAGTTGGATGGGGCGGACGTCCAGATCATCAACGGGTTCGACGCCGACTTGACGAACGACCGCGTGGTCTGCAACCCCGGTCGCTTGGTGAAAGCGTCCCCGCGCGAAGCCGCGGAGGCGTCCGTCCCGACGGCGGACCTCACCAAGGAAAAAAGCGCCGTGGTTTTCGCGGGGAAGTCCGTCAAGCTGATCCGCTACGGGAACGGCCACTGGCGCCTTTTCGTCGACGGCAAGCCCTACTTCATCCGGGGGATGGTGTACCAGCCCAACCCCGTGGGGACCAGCCCCGACAACGGTAGCTTGAAGCCCACCGAGGATTGGCAGAGCGCCGACATCAACAAGAACGGCCTCGTGGACGGCCCCTTCGACGCGTGGGTGGACAAGAACCGAAACGACGTCCAGGACCCGGACGAGAAGCCGGTGGGAGACTTCGCCCTGATGCGCGACATGGGCGTGAACACCGTCCGCATCTATCACCACGTCTTCAACCGTTCCCTCATCGATACCCTGTATTCCAAATACGGCATCCGCATCGTCCTGGGGGACCTCCTCGGCGCCTACACGGTGGGGTCCGGCGCCGATTGGGCCGCGGGCACCGATTACACGAACGTCGAGCAGCGGGCGCGCATGCTCGACAGCGTGCGCCAGATGGTTCTGGAGTACAAAGATGACNNACGTGTACGGCACCAACACGAACGCTCCGACGAAACCAGCGGCTTTTTTCTCGCTCGTCAACGAAGCGGCGAAGATGATCAAGTCCATCGACAAGAACCACCCCGTCGCCGTGTCGAACGGCGACGTCCTGGACCTGGACGTCTTCGCCAAGAACGCGCCGGACGTCGATATCTTCGGGTGCAACTCCTACCGGGGCGACCACGGGTTCGGCCGGAGCCTGTTCACCACCGTTCGCCAACTGACCGGGAAGCCGGTGATCGTCACGGAGTTCGGCTGCCCGGCGTACAACAAGGACCGGCCTCAGGAGGCGGAGAACCTCCAGGCCCAGGCCACCAAGGATTATTGCGAAGACCTTTGGGACAACGGCGCCGGCCGAGGGGTCGGCAACGCCCTCGGAGGGTTTGTTTTCGAGTGGGTGGACGAATGGTGGAAGGCGGGTTCCGCGTGCGATCCGTCCGTCCACGTGAAGACCGGGCAGTGGCAGGGGCCTTTCCCCGACGGTTGGATGTACGAGGAATGGCTCGGCGTCACGAGCCAGGGGAACGGGAAGAATACGCCGTTCCTTCGGCAGTTGAGGAAGGCCTACTTCACCTTGAAAGATCTCTGGAAAAACGAGGAGACGTCGAAATGAACGGCATTCAATCCCTGTCGGGAAAATTGATTCCGCGTTTCCTTTTGGGGATGAGCCTGATCCTTTCCCTCACCGCCTTCGGCGGGGGAAAGATGGCCTCGGGGAAACCCTTCCCCGGCCTCTGGATCTATCTCGACGACGGTTCCTTCAAGAACCATTTCGTTCCTTCGGGCTGGATGGGCGACTTCGCGGGCCTGAAAATGAACACGGTTCCCGGCGAGGCCCATTCCGGAAAGTCCGCTCTCCGGTTCATCTACCGTCCCACCGTCGCCAATGGGTGGGTGGGGGNNTTGCGGGAGGTCAAGATGGGAGGCATCAAGGGCCGTTACCCCGATTCCACGCAGATCGTCACCGGCCCCATCGTCCTGACCCGCGCCTGGAAGCAATATTCAATGAATCTCCGCGGCAGAGATCTTTCCGCCATTTCAGGGGGTTTTTGCTGGGTGGCGGACACGAAGAGCAATCCCCACGGCCTGACGTTTTATTTGGACGACATCCGCGTGGAATAGCCATCAGCCGTCAGCTTTCAGCCGGCAGCTGAAGCTAAGTTGATGTGGCTTTCGCTGATCGCTGAAAGCTGATAGCTGGTTGCTTGCGCTCCCCCGCCGGTTATGGTACGCTTGCATCAAGTGGCTGACGTCCGGCCACTTTTTTTATTTTTCGGAGTTTTGATGGATATCGCGAAAGACGTGGCGGCGGTGGCGGCCCCGGCGTTGGCCGGGGAAGGGTTTGAGCTGGTCGACGTCGAGTGGGGCCGGGAGTCGACGGGCTGGATACTTCGGTTTTACGTCGACAAGGCGGGCGGTTTTTCCCTGGAAGATTGCGCGGCTTGGAACGACCGCCTGGGAAACCTGATCGAGGAAGCGGGTTTGATCGGACACCCTTATTCCCTCGAGGTTTCCTCTCCGGGACTTAACCGGCCGCTCAAGAAACGGGAAGATTTTCAACGGTTCCTGGGGATCGAGTGCGTGATCAAGACCGTCGAGCCCCTGAACAATCAGCGGAATTTCCACGGGAAGATGACCTCCCTCGAAGGCGACACGTTGATGCTGCTGGACCGGTCGTCGGGACTCGTCGGGATACCGATCGGGAACATCCTCCGGGCCAAATTGGACCCTGAACTATAAAGGAACGCGAACGATGGCACAGATCAACAAGAGCGAGCTCATCCCCATCATCGAGCAGATCGAGCGGGACAAGGGCATCAAGAAAGAAGACATCCTGCACATGATCGAGCAGGCTTTGGTGTCCGCCTACCGCAAGCACGCCGGGATGCAGGTGAACGTGGAAGCCGTGGTGGATGCCGAGGTCGGCCAAATCCGGGCCTACGTGGTGAAGACGTTGGTGGAGACCGTCACCAACCCCGCGACCGAGATCACTCCGTCGGACGCCAAACGGTTCCGCAACGGACTTTTGAGCGAGACCGAACTCCGCATCCCCGTGGACGCCGAAGAGTTCGCCCGCATCGCCGCCCAGACGGCCAAACAGGTTTTGATCCAGAAGTTCCGCGAGACCGAGCGCGAGAGCCTCTACGCCGAATACAAGCCCAAGGAGGGCCAGCTCGTCAACGGCCAGGTCCTCCGCTTCGCCAACCGCAACATCGTGGTGGACTTGGGCCGGGCCGAAGCGATCCTCCCTCCCCGCGAGCAGGTGCGCCGCGAGCGGTGG
>PMLF01000118.1:0-1886 GCA_003158755.1 Elusimicrobiota bacterium
GAGCAGGTGCGCCGCGAGCGGTGGATGATCGGCGACCGAGTTCGGGCCGTGATCCTCAAGGTGGAGAAAGGCCCCCGGGGTCCGGAAGTCATCCTCTCCCGCGCCGCCCCGGATTTCGTCAAGAAACTTTTCGAGCAGGAAGTCCCCGAGATTTATGAGAAGACCGTCGACGTGGTCGATGTGGCGCGGGAACCCGGTCTTCGGTCCAAAGTGGTCGTCCGCAGCCACAACCCTAAGGTGGACCCTGTCGGCGCCTGCGTAGGCGTCAAGGGGTCGCGCGTGCGCCCCATCATCAACGAGCTCCAGGGCGAGCGCATCGATTTGGTTGCCTGGACGAACGAATCGGCCGCCTTCATCTCCAACGCTTTGTCCCCGGCCAAGCCTTTTTCCGTCCAAATCCTGAGCCATGAGGAAAAGCGGGCCGAGGTGTTGGTGTCCGACGACCAATTGGCCCTGGCCATCGGGAAGGGCGGCCAAAACGTGAGGCTCGCCGCCAAGTTGACCGGCTGGCAGATCGACGTCCGCTCCGAAACTCAAAAGAAGGAAGCCGCGGCCGCCGTCTTCGCCTCCCACGTGGACGACCTCTCCAAGTTGGAGGGGGTGGGAGAAAAGACCGCCGAGGTCCTTCAGAAAGGCGGATGGGGCGACATTAAACGATTGGCCGCCGCCGCCCCGTCGGACCTGACCACGTTGACCGGCATCGGGGACAAGACCGCCGAGAAAATCATTGAATCCGCCAAGGCCTTTCTGGCCGCCCCTCCGGACGAACCCGCGGCGTCCGAAGCGGGAGAACCTCTTTCGCCGTCGGAAGAATCCGCCCCGGCACCGGAACCCGCGGTTTCGGAGGCGCCCGCCCCCGAAGATTCGAAGGCCCCGGAAAGCGAGCCAACCAACCAGTGACCGATAAGGCCAAAAGCGTCAAGAAAAATCCCAAGGACGAAAAGTCCGCTTCCGCCTCCGGCGGGAAGGCCGTGAAGAATAAAACCGCTTTGTCGCCCAAGAAGACGGTCAAGAAGTCCGTGGCCGAGGGGGAAACGCCCAAGACCAAGAAGGTCTCCCACGCGAAACCCGCCGAAGAGAAAGAAGACGACGAGCCGCGCCCCTTCTCCCTGAAAGAAGCTCTCGCCTTCGGCGCGCCCCCGACCCGTTTTCCTCCGGCCCCGACGGTCCAGCCGACGCCGCCGAAAGTCGTTTTGGGCGGATCGGAGAAGCCCGCTCCTTCCTCTTCCGATAAGGTTGCGGCATCCGCGGCGGCCCCCTCCCCTTTAGCGCCCGTGAAAGCGGCGGCGACTCCCGCCTCTATTAAACCGGCGGTCTCATCGGCGCCCGTTGCTCCCGCCGCGCCCAAACCGGTTTCACCCGTCGTTCCGCCGCATTCCCAAGCGCCGAAAGCGCCCGTCGTCGGCGCGCCGGCGAAACCGATCGTCAAACCCATTATTCCCAAGCCTCCGGTTCCGGCCCCTCAGCGTCCTTCGGTCCCGCCGGCGAAGTCCGTGCACAAGATTTCCCCTCCGCCGGTTCCCGCGGCGCCGAAACCGCCCGCCCCCGCGGCCAAACCGGTTCCCGCTCCCCCCCCGGCCCCGGTCGTTCCGGCGGGTCCTCGCGGTAAAATCGTCATCGGTGAGGGCGCCACCGCCAAGGAACTCGCGGAAAAAATGAACGTGAAGCTTCCCGAGGTGATGAAAAAGCTTTTGCAGTTGGGCGTCATGGTCAACCTGAACCAAAGCCTGGACATGGACACCGTCACCCTAGTCGCCGACGCGTTGAACTTCGACGTCGCGCCGGTGGTCGTGGCGGCGGACGAGACCTTGCAGGGCCCGGAAGATAAGCCGGAGGACCTGAAGCCCCGGCCCCCCGTCGTAACCGTCATGGGCCACGTGGACCAC
>PMLF01000118.1:1926-3958 GCA_003158755.1 Elusimicrobiota bacterium
GACGGCGTCATGCCCCAGACCGTCGAGGCCCTCGACCACGCCAAGGCGGCGGGCGTCCCGATCGTCGTGGCGATCAACAAGTGCGACCTTCCCCAGGCCAACCCTCAGAAGATCAAGCAGGAACTCTCCCAGCATAACCTCCTCCCCGAGGAGTGGGGCGGCAAGACCGTGATGGTGGAGGTCTCGGCCCGGCAGAAGACCAACATCGACACCCTCCTGGAAATGATTTTGCTCGAATCCGAAATCCTCGAGCTGAAAGCCAATCCCAATCGCATGGCCCAGGCCGTCGTCGTGGAAGCCAAGCTGGATCCCCGCCGCGGTTCGGTGGCCACCGTACTGGTGCAGCGGGGCACGCTCAAGGTGGGAGACCCCTTCTTGTGCGGGATCACCTACGGCAAGGTACGCGCGCTCGTGGACGATCAAGGGCGGCGCATCAAGGAGGCGGGGCCCGCGTTCCCCGTCGAGATCATGGGTATGACCGGAACTCCCCAGGCCGGCGACAAACTGGTGGTCCTGTCCACCGAGCGGGAAGCCCGCGATATCGCCGAACGCCGCGCTTCCGTGGCGGCTCACGAGTCCCGCACCCGCCGGCATCACTTGACGCTGGAGGCTTTGCACGATGAGGCCGCCGCGGGCAAGGTCAAGGCGCTTCCCATTGTCTTAAAGGCGGACGTCCAAGGTTCGGTCGAGGCCATCTTGGGTTCGTTCGAAAAGCTTCCCTCGGACAAAATCAATCTGCAGATCATCCACTCCGGCGTGGGCGGTATTTCCAATTCCGACGTGATCTTGGCCGACGCTTCGAACGCGGTCATCCTGGGCTTCAACGTCCGCCCGGACCCGGCTTCCGAAGAGTTGGCCCGCCGCGACGGCGTCGAGATCAAGACCTATCGCATCATTTACGACATGATCAACGAACTGAAAGCCGCCATGGAAGGCCTGCTGGAGCCGGTGGAGAAGGAAGTGACGGTCGGCTGGGCCGAGGTGCGGCAGACGTTCAAGGCGCCCAAGGTCGGCCTCGTGGCCGGCTGCATGGTGACCGACGGGAAGATCGTCCGTACCGGTCGGGCGCGTCTCCTCCGCAACGGCACGATCGTTTTCGACGGACCTTTCGGGTCCCTCCGACGGTTCAAGGACGACGTCAAGGAGGTCGAGCGCGGTTTCGAGTGCGGACTCTCCCTGGAAAATTTCTCGGACGTTAAACCCGGCGACCGAATCGAAGCCTACGTCGTCGAACAGCACGCCGGAAAACTTTAAAAACGGGGGCCGGGACCTCCGGAACCCAACCTTATGTCCAGACGAATCCTGCGCATCAACGAGCTCCTCCTCCAGGAAATTTCCCGCATTGTGGCGGAGCGCCAGCACCCGGACGTGGGCTTCCTCACCTTTACGGCGGTGAGCGTCACGGACGACCTGACCGAAGCCAAGGTCTTCTACTCCGTCCTCGGCACCGACGAGGAAAAGACCCTCACTCTCCGCGCCCTGGAATCCATGCGGCACGAACTTCTCGTCTCCATGCGCCGGCTTGAATCGCTCAAATACATCCCCCATTTCCATTTCGTGTACGACGATACGCCGCTCCGCGCCGCCCACGTGCACGATCTTCTGGAAAAGATCCATCAGGAACCCCCTCTTCCGCCCGAGCCGGAAATTTCCTCTTCGCCGGATTCCGCTCCCGCCCCGGACGCATCTCCCGCTCCGATTCCTCCGAGCGAGGCTCCCCGCCGTGCTCCCCGAAAAAAAACGAAATAAGGCCCTCGACGACATCCTGAAGGTCGTCCGCAAGGGAAAGACTTTTTTCCTTTCCGGTCACCGGAAGCCCGACGGCGATACCGTGGGTTGCGAATTGGCTTTTGCTTCCCTCTTGCGGCGTCTCGGTAAAAAAGTCCGGATCGTTAATGCCGAAACGGTGCCCTCTCAACTCCTCTTCCTGAAAGGGGCGGATCGCATCGAAACGCTTCCCCGAGTGGAGGGATCCTTCGACGTTGGCGTCATTTTTGAGTGTTCGGGCGCCGACCGCATGGGCAACATCCTG
>PMLF01000301.1 GCA_003158755.1 Elusimicrobiota bacterium
AAGGAGGGGTGGGGGGAGGTCTGCTTTATTTGAACCGCATTGGATCTTTTCACCTTTTTCTCTTTCATCACAAGCCTCCCTGGATCAACACGTGAACCCACGAATCGAACGTCTGGAAAAGTCCGTCCATGAGGATCAAAAATCGGCCCGTGGCGATGAGGAGCCCCGCGACGACGAGAGAAATTCCGGCCGTCTTTTCCAAAACGAGCGGGATCCAGGGCTGCTTTATCCGACGAAGAAATCCGTCCAAGATGTACCCCGAGAACAGGAGCGGCAAACCGAATCCCAGACCGTGGATCACGAGGAGCGGGATGCCCTGGTCCGCCGTGTCGGGAGACCCCGCCGCGAGGATGATGGAACCCAGCGTGGGCCCCACGCAGGGAGACCACACCAACCCATAGGCGGCTCCCACGCCGGCGGACCCCAATCGTTCCATAAATCGGCGATGAACGCTCGACGGGAAACCTTCCCGGGACGCGCGGGGTATGAGTCCCGCCATGAATATCCCGATGACCATCGTGAAAAGACCGCCCAGCACCATCATCGCCTTCTGGCCCAAAAGGAAGATCCGACCGACGAAGGTGTCCCCCGCGGCCAAACCGACCAGGACGACGATGAACCCCCCCAGGAAAGCGCCCAAGTGAAGGAATAGTTCCACCCTCAGACGCCAGCCGCCCGAGGCCGCGCCGTGCTCGCGCCTCTCCAGGCTGATGGCGCCGACGTAGAGGAGCACCACCGGCAGGAGCGCCAGAATGCAGGGACTGAAAAAACTCAGCAGGCCCGAGATAAAAGCCTCGCCGATGGTGGGGATGCGGTCGGTCAAACCATCCATCATAGGGGTATGTTCTCCTCCCACAAGACGCGCAAGATCTCGGCCACGCTCCACGCCTGGGCGGGACAACCGCCCGGCCGGTGGGGCGCGTCGCCGTCAAACAATTCGGAAACCGTGCCCACGCCCTCTTCCAAGACGTGGTCCCGGAACGGGCGAAGGAAATCCGCCAAGCGGGTCTTCGTCTCGTCGGAGGAGCCGTGCACCTTGGCGTAGGCTGTTAAGAAGGGTCCCAACAACCAAGGCCAGGCCGCGCCCTGGTGGTAAGCCCGGTCGCGCTCCGGGGGCGGACCCGCGTGGCGGCCGCGGAAGGCGACATCCTCCGGCGATAAAGTGCGCAAACCTCCCGGCGTCAGGAGGTCCCGTTCCGCCCGATCCACCACCGACGAGAATTTCGACGCGTCCAGTATCTCGTAGGGCAGGCTCACGGCCAGCAAAGCGTTGGGCCGGATGGAGGCGTCCTTGTCCCTCCCCTCCAGTCGATCATATAAATAGCCTTCCCGCTCGTTCCAGAACTTTTCGTTGAACCCGGCGCGGGCGACGGCGGCCAACTTCTCGTAGCCTCGGGAGCCGTCCTTCAATTTTAGGTCCAACTCGGCCAGGAACTCCAGGGCGTTGTACCAAAGCGCTTGGATCTCGACGGGCTTGCCGGACCGGGGCGTCACGGGGCGGCCGTCCACGCGGGCGTCCATCCAGGTGAGGGCGGCGGCTTCGGGCGGAAGGGACACCAGACCGTCCCGGTCCATGTGCACCCCATGGCGGGTCCCCTTCTCGATGGCGTCGACGATCCGGCGGAGGACCGGCGCCCACCGCCGGACGGCGGCCGCGTTCCGCGTCACCTTGAAATAGTTTTGGACGGCCCACGGCAGCCACAGGCCCGCGTCCACGGCGAAAGCGTCGGGCCGGCCGTCTTCGTCGGAAAAGCGGTTCGGCGTCCATCCGTCGGCCGACGCGGCGGTCCAAACGTCCAGGATCTTCTCCGCGTCTTCGGGCCGTCCGGTGGCCAGACAGAGACCCGGAAGCGAAACGAGGGAGTCCCGCCCCCAGTCCCCGAACCAGGGGTAACCGGCGATCACGCTCATACCCTCGCCCCGGGAAACCAGGAACTGGTCCGCCGCCATCGTCAGCGTCCGGCCGAGGGATCCTTTCAAATGCGTCCGCGAAAGCAGCTCATCCCTCAAGCGGCGTTCCTGGGCGGCCCAGGCGGGCGCGTCGGCGGGGTTCCGTTCTTCCGTCGAGATCACCAGGGACGCCGTGCGCCCCGACGGCAGAGACAGCCGGAATACGCCGGGGCCGAAAACGTCTTCCGTGAAATCCAATCCCCGGCGCTCCTCGCGGCCGTACGTCTGACTTCGGTACCACAAAGGCTCCGGCCGGAAATCCCCTTCCGGGCAAAGGGCGCGGAACGCGGGCAGGCCTTCCAACCGCGCCTCGAACCCCCGCGCCAGCGTCCGGCATCGTCCCTGGAACCGCCCGTCTTCGCGACCTAAGTGGTGGTGGTTGCGGCCCGAAAGGAGGGGACGGACCTCGATGGAGGCGTCGGGGCCCGACACGTGCTCGTACAGGATCACGGCGGTGTCTTCGCCGTAGCGGAGGAAAAATGATTTTTTGAGGCGCACCCCTCCGGCTTCATAAATCCATACGGGGAAGGGGTCCAGGCGGAACTCCTGAAGGCGGAGGAACCCCCGGGGATGGACCGCGCTCGGATATGTCTGGCAGGAGAGGGGGATACGTTCGCCGCCCGCAACGAGAGTTTCTTCCAGGCGGTTGACGAGCTGGACGCGGCGAACGGGTGGAGAAAGCGGAATGGTCAGGAGGCCGTGATACCGACGGACGGCGGCGCCGGAGAGGCTGCCCGAAGCATAGGAACCGCGGCCGTTGGTTTCCAGCCATTCGCGCCCCGACCCCGCTTCGAAGGATTGAACGACGTCCGAACCGAAGGCGATCATCTGGGAAATTGAGGCTTGTGCCCCATCCCGAAATGAATTAGAAAAGAAGGAGAGGTCGGTGGAAGGAGCGTCGGAAAGGACGAAGGCCGCATGGAATCGGGATGATAGGTAATTGGGGAAGGCCGGTCAATTTCACCGCGACGGATCAGGTTAAGCAGTGCCTTTTGGCCTCCCCCTTTGNNCAAAGGGGGGAACACCTGGCGGGAACAAACATCATTTTTCACCGTTTTGGCGAAGTCACTCCGACGGAGAATTAACTTTACGTGAGGATTTGGGCGACGGCAAAACCAAGGAGTCGATGATTTTATGAAAAAAACGACGGCACCGGATCCGGTTTGGAAAACATTAAGGAAAGAAGTCCTGGCCATGGCCGCGGCGGAGCCGATGCTGGCGAGCTTTTTGCACGCCACCGTGCTCAACCATCCAACGTTGGAAGACGCCCTTGCCTTCCTCCTGTCCGGAAAACTGGAGACGCCATACCTGTCGGCCATGTCTCTCCGGGAATTGATGGACGAGACGATCCTTTCCTCGCCGGACATCCGACGGGCGATTCGGCGGGACCTCGCGGCGGTGAGCGACCGCGACCCGGCGGCGGCGCGCGAACTGGCGGAGCCGTTCTTGCACTACAAAGGTTTCCACGCCCTCGAAGCCTTCCGAGTATCCCACGGTCTTTGGCTTCGGAAACGCAAATTCCTTGCGCTGTACCTTCAGAACCGGATCTCCGAAGTTTTCGGCGTGGACATCCATCCCGCCGCCCGGATCGGCGACGGCATCTTCATCGACCACGCCACGGGCCTCGTCATCGGCGAAACCGCCGTCGTCGGTAACGACGTTTCCATGTTGCACGAGGTGACCCTGGGCGGGACGGGGAAACAGACCGGGGACCGGCACCCGAAGGTGGGGAAAGGCGTCCTCATCGGGGCCGGCGCGAAGATCTTGGGGAACGTGAAGATCGGGGAAGGAGCGAAGATCGGGGCCGGCAGCGTGGTCCTGGCGGACGTCCCCCCTCACGTCACCGTCGTTGGAGTCCCGGCCGAAATCGTTGGAAAACCTGACACGGACGAGCCCGCCCTGCAGATGGATCAGAACATTTAGGACTTATTCAGGGGACTTCGCTCACCCTGAGCCTGTCGAAGGGTGAGCGACCTTTCGCGACAATGGCTCATGCTTCGACAAGCTCAGCATGAGCGGCATGGCGAATCAATTAGATTGATTCTTAAACAGACTTCAAACCTCGAAGAACCGCCTCGCCGATCTCCGCCGCGGACTCGATCACCTTCACTCCGGCGGCGGCGAGGGCATCGCGCTTCTCTTTCCACGCACCCGACCCTTTCCCCCCGCCTTCCACGATCGCTCCAGCATGGCCCATCCGCTTACCCTCGGGAGCGGTGCGCCCGGCAACGAAAGCGAACAGGGGTTTCGTCATCCTCGTCCGAAAAAAATCGGCGGCCTCTTCTTCGTCCGCGCCGCCGATTTCTCCGATCAAGAGGACCGCGTCGGTCCCCGAGTCCTTTTCGAAAAGCGCCAAAACCTCCGTAAGACCCAACCCTTTGACGGGATCCCCACCGATTCCGACGACGGTGGACTGACCAACCCCCCGCCTCGTGAGCTGCCAAACGGCCTCGTACGTCAGGGTTCCCGAACGGGAAACGACGCCGATCCGGCCCGGCCGGTGGATGGAACCCGGAAGGATGCCGACTTTGCAGCCGGGGCGGCCCTCGTCTCCCGGCGTGATGAGGCCAGGGCAGTTGGGACCTATAAGAATGGAATGGGAGCTTCGCAATACCGCCTTCACGCGGGCCATGTCCAAAACGGGGATGCCTTCGGTGACGGCGACGATGAGCCGGACCTCCGAGTCGGCGGCTTCAAGGATGGCGTCCGCCGCAAAAGGCGGCGGAACAAAAACCAATGTGGCGTCGGCGCCCGTTTTCTCCACGGCCTCGCGCACCGTATCGAACACCGGGATTCCGTCGACGAAGGAACCGCCTTTCCCCGGGGTCACCCCGCCTACGATCCGCGTGCCGTAGTCCCGGCAGCCTTTGGCGTGATAGCTTCCGGCCTCCCCGGTGATCCCCTGCACGAGAACTTTCGTATCCTTATCGACGAGGATGCTCACGGGTTCCCCTTCGATGCCGCGACGACTTTCTCGGCCGCGTCGGCGAGGTCGGCGGCGGCGACGATACGGAGGCCGGCTTCGTTTAAGAGTCGCCGGCCCTCTTCCGCGCGGTTGCCTTCCAGCCGCACCACCAGGGGCCGGTCCAAACCCGACTTTTTCACCGCGTCGAGGAGCCCTTGGGCGATAACGTCGCCTTTCATGATGCCGCCGAAGATGTTGACCAGGATCGCTTTCACCTTCTTATCGGTGAGGAGTATCCGGAACGCCTCGGTCACCTGGTCCACGTGGGCACCGCCGCCCACGTCCAGGAAATCGGACGGCCTCCCGCCGTGAAGCAAGAGGAGGTCCATCGTGGCCATGGCCAACCCTGCCCCGTTCACGAGACAGCCGATGCTCCCGTCCAATGGGATGTAGGAAAGGCCCTTCTTATGGGCGCGCCGCTCGGACGGAGCGAGGCACGATTCGTCTCCCTCCGCGAAAAGATCCTTCTGGCGGAAGGCGGCGTTGTCGTCGACGACCATCTTGGCGTCCACGGCCATGAGGCGGTTCCCTTTCACAACGGACAGGGGGTTCACCTCGACGAGCAAAGCGTCCGATGAAAGGAACGTTTGGGAGAGTCCCAAGAACGCCTCGACCGCGGGAACACACAGCTCTCCCGTAAGCCCGGCGAAAAGAGCGGCCCTCCGGGCCTGGAAGCGATCCAACCCCCGGAAGGGATCGAACGCGATCTTCAAAACTTTCTCCGGTGAGGCGGCGGCCAAGGTTTCGACGTCCACGCCGCCTCCGGCGGAAACCACGAGGGCCGGCCGTCCCGCCCGGCGATCCATGACGACCGCCGCGTAAATTTCCCTTTCGATGTCGACGGCCTTACACACCAGCACCCGGTGGACGAAGAGTCCCGCGGGACCTGTCTGGGCGGTGACCAGGGACTTCCCGAGCATCCTCCCCGCGGCCTCCACGGCCCGCCGGGGCGTTTTCACGATCTCGATCCCGCCCGCTTTGCCGCGTCCGCCGGAGAGAATCTGGGCCTTGACCACCCAAGGCCCCCGCCCGAGCTTTTTCAAAATGGAGGGGATTTGTGAAACTTTTTCCGCGACTAAGCCCGATTGGACCGGCACTCCGGCGGCCGCCAATCGTTCTTTCGCTTGGTATTCATGAAGTTTCATGGGGAAATCTTACAAAGAATGCAGTGCGTACAAAGCCCCCCGGGAAAATCTCCCGGGGGGCCCCCCCTCAATCCTTCGTCGGAGACTGAAGAAACTATTTCAGCGCTTCGGCGACCCGGCCGACCAGGGCCGCCTCGTGGCCCCCGGTCTTCAGCGTCTTGGCGCCTTCCTTCCAGTTGGCGGGACAAGCCTCGGAAGGGTTCTTGGCCAGATACACGTTGGCCTTCACCTTCCTTGATAGCTCTTCGGCGGAACGGCCGACGTTGTAGAAGTTAACCTCGCTGGACACGAGCTTCCCTTCGGGGTTGATGATGAAGGTGCCGCGCAGGGCGAGCCCCGAGCCCTCGTCGTAGACCCCGAAGAGGCGGGAGACTTTTCCGGTCCGGTCCGCGCCCATCAGGAACTTCACGCCCGAGAGGAGCTTCTCCTCCCGCTGCCACGCGAGGTGCACGAACTTGGTGTCCGTGGACACCGAGATGACCTCGGCGCCGGATTTGATCAACTCGTCGTATTTCGTCGAGACGTCCGCCAGCTCCGTCGGGCAAACGAACGTGTAGTCCGCCGGATAGAACACCAGCACCGTCCATTTCCCTTGTTTCTTCAGATCGCTCAACGACACTTTCCCGAAGTCGCTCCGCTTCGGGTCGAACACGTCCAGCTCGAAATCCGGGACGGCCTGACCCACGTTCACTTGATCGCTCATGGTATTCCTCCTCACTCGTTTTCTGCCCCCTCAGTTTGCCACTCCATGATCCATCCGTCCAATGGATTGTTTTAATGAATGTGATAGGATATTTCTATGGAGCTGCAACAACTCCGATACGTGGCTTCCCTCTACCGCGAGCGGCATTTTCAACGCGCCGCGGAGCGGGTGCACGTCAGCCAGCCCACCCTGAGCCAAGGAGTGAAAAAGCTCGAGCGGGAGCTGGGCACGACGCTCTTCGAGCGCTCGTCCCGGCGGGTGAAGCCCACCCCGTCGGGGGAGGCGTTCGTGGCCAAAGCCCTGGCGGCCTTGGAGATTTTGGAAGGCGCGTCCGAAGATGCCCGGCGAAGCATGGGAGAAACCACCGGGAGGCTTTCCGTAGCCGCCATCCCGACCCTGGCGCCGTATATCCTGCCCCCGGTCCTCCAAGCCATCCGCCGGAAAGCGCCGCGCCTGACGATGGAAGTGCACGAGCTCACCACTTCCGTCCTCCTCGAACACTTGAAGGAAAGCCGCATCGACATCGGCCTCCTGGCGCTGCCCATCGACGAAAGAGGCCTGGTTTCCCGTTCCGTCGGGCAAGAGCCGTTTTTTTTGGCGGCCGTCAAGGGGCACCCCCTGGCCGCCAAGAAGACCGTGAAACCGGCGGACCTGAAAACGGAGCGGCTTCTCATCCTTCAAGAGGGACATTGCTTCCGCAACCAATCTCTGGAAGTCTGCCGACGGCCCGCCGACGATCCAAAGATCATCTTTCAGGGCAGTAGCTTGGGGTCGATCCTGGGGATGACGTCCGTGGGCGAAGGAGTGACGCTGGTCCCCCGCATGGCGGTGGACCCCCGGACCTATCCGGACTTGGCCTTCCGCCCTTTCGCTCCGCCCGTACCGACGAGGGAACTGGGTTTCGCCTGGCGGGTCACAACGCCCCTCGGGAAATCCCACCAGTTGTTCATGGAATTGGCGGAAAAAGAAATCAAACGGAGGATCCGATGAAACCCACTCTCCGGGATCTTTTCCGGATCGTCACGCCCGCCCGCACAGCGGCGCTGGCGGAACGAACGATGTCCCCCCCTACCGCGCCCTTCCTTGAAAACGCGGTGGCCCGCTGGGTGGAATCCTTCGCCGACGAACGCCCGTGGATCCGGCTCACCCGCGACAGGCACGGGAACCTTCACCTGGCTCGCCGCGAATCAAGCCCGACGGCGTCTCCGATCGTATTTTCCGCCCACATGGACCACCCCGGCTTCGCGGTCCGCCGTTGCCTCCGGCGTGGGAAAACTTTCCGCTTGGCGGCCGACTTTCGCGGCGGCGTGGAAAACCGATATTTTCCGGGCGCCCGCGTCCGGTTCTTCTCCGACGAAGGGGCGGGAACCTCCGCCCGAGTCCTCTCGTGCAAAAATGATCCGAAGGTCGGGATCAAGAAAGTTGCCCTGGAATCCCCTCTCGCCGTTCCCTCGGGCGCCCTGGGAATGTGGGATCTTCCGCCTTTCCGTCACGACAAAGAAAAAGACCTGCTCTGGACTAGGGCAGCGGACGACTTGGGAGGGGTGACCGCCGCCTTGACTTTCTTCGACGCCCTGCCCATGGTGGACCCGAAAGGACGGACCGACGTACGATTGGTCCTTACGCGGGGGGAAGAGGTGGGTTTCTGGGGCGCCATCGCGGCTTCACGGGCGGGGCGTTTTCCCAAGGGGGCGAGGATGATCTCATTGGAAACCAGTAAAGCCCTACCCCACGCGCCGTTGGGTGGAGGACCCATCCTTCGGACGGGCGACCGGGCCAGCGTCTTCGACGACGGAATCACGCGGTCCCTGGCAAGATCAGCGAAGCTCCTGTCCGCCGCCGTCCCCAAGGAGTTTCGGTGGCAACGGAAGCTCATGGACGGAGGGACTTGCGAGGGCACGGCCTTCCAAGCCTACGGATACCGAGTAGGCGCCCTCTGCGTGCCGCTCCTCAACTACCACAACATGGGAGAAAACGGCCGGATCGCCGCCGAAGCCGTCAACCTCTCCGACCTGACCAACCTGGTGCGCTGGATGCTTTTTTGGACGTTGGAAGGAAAAGACTCCCCCCCGTTGAAGGACCATTTGGAAAAAATCTACAAAGGATGGAAACCAACGGCGTGGAGCTAAAACTTCAGAACCTTTCTTGACTCATGCCCTCTGCATCGGCAAAATCCGCCGGTTCGCGGTGGTTGTAATTGTCCCCATAAGCGGCCGCATTACTCTGACCATCCGACAATACAGACCAAGTCGCCATCAATCCACGCTTTGCCTTTCCCTGCCGTTGGTTCAACCAAATAGTCCACCGCATGAGATTTTAACCGGACATCTCGAATAATAACCGAAACCGTCAGACCACCGGCGTGAATGAGTCCTTCCCTGCCAACTGCCCGCTGTTCATCTCTAAGGACCACGAATGCCCTCCCATTTCATGGCTTTCTTAATGTAACAGTATATTACTGTTAGTTAACAAGTCAAGAGGAGGATGTTAGACTTCCAGCATGAGGAAATTTCCCGCAGGG
>PMLF01000175.1:0-15079 GCA_003158755.1 Elusimicrobiota bacterium
TGCTTCGACAAGCTCAGCATGAGCGGGAAATGGGGGGGTGGTTTCGAAAACATCATCAGTCCAGCTTCACCACCGGCACGACCGACATTCCCGGCGCCAAGCGCGCGATCGCCTCCGGCGGCTCGTCGAAGACGATCTTCACCGGGACTCGCTGCACCACTTTCACGTAGTTGCCCGTGGCGTTTTCCGGGGGGAACAGGCTGAACCGGGCACCGGTCCCCGATTGGACGCTGTCCACGTGGCCATGGAACGCCCGATCGGGATACGCGTCGATCTCGATCTCGACTTTTTGGCCGGGCTTCATGCGGGTGAGCTGGGTTTCCTTGAAATTGGCCGTCACCCATAGGTCAGGAGTCACGAGGGCCATGAGGGGCTGGCCGACTTGGACGTAGGTCCGGAGCTCCACGGCTTTCTTCGTGACGCGGCCGGTTTCGGGCGCGGCGATCCGCGTCTCGGCCAGGTCGAGCGCGGCGGCGTCCAGATTCGCCTTCGCCAGGTCGGCGTTGGCTTGAGCCACCTCCGCCGTCGCGGCGGCTTGGTCCAGCGTTTGTCGGGACGCCTGATCCTTGTCGTAGAGTTGTTTCACCCGGACGGCGTCGACGGAAGCGCGCCGGGCCTCCGCCTGGGCCGCGTCCAACCGCGCCTTGGCCTGGGCGATTTTCAATTGGAAATCGACGGGGTCGATCTCCAGCAGCGGGTCGCCCTTTTTCACTTCCTGGTTGTCCGTCACGTCCACGTTCATCACCTGGCCGAACACTTTGGAGTTGACGGGAAGGATGTGTCCGTCGATGAAGGCGTCGTCCGTGGACTCGCGCCCGTGGGTGTAAAGAGCGTAGGCGGCCAGGGAGGCCAGGACCAACGCGGCGATCCAGCCGACGACGAAAAGGCGTTTCTTGCTGCGCGGGGAGCTCGCCGCGTAGCGCTTGGACAAAGCCGACCCCAGGTTGAATTTGCGTTCCAACGTCACTTCCTCAACGTTTTCCATTTCGTTCCCCCATCATTAGAAGCGAAAATCAGCCATCGTTCCCATCGCCATGGAAAAATTGATCCGCGCGGCGCCCCGGTCGGCCAGGGCCGCCACGTAGGCGTCTTGGACGCGCGCCAGCGCGGTCTGGGCCGCCACCACCTCCACGTTGTCCCCCGCTCCTGTAGCGTAACGGTTTTGGGCCATGGAAAGTTCCTTTTCGGCCAGGCCCACGGCCTCTTCCGCGGTCTTCACCTGGTCGGCGGAAATTCGCAGCCGGTCCAGGGCCAGGAGGACGTCCTCCTCGATTTTGACCCGCAGGTCGTCCCGGGAGGCCTCCGCCTCTTCCCGGCGGCCCCGGGCCTCGTCGATGCGGCCGGATATCCCGCCGGAGGTGAAAAGAGGGATGCCGAGATGGACGCCCAGGGATCCCGTCGTTCGGTCATGGTTGTCGGGGTCGTTGCCGCTCAAGCCCCAGTCGGCGGCCAACGAAAGGGAGGGGGCCCGATTCCATCGGGCGGCGCTCAGAGTTTTTTCCGCCGCCAGCAGCTCCTGGTCCGCGATGCGCAGTTCCGCCCGTTTTCCCAGCGCCAAGGCCGTGGATTGATCCAACGGGGGGATTTCCCTTTCGGAAAACGTGAGCGGGTCGGTCAATTGAAGGGTCCGGTTCAGGGGAACTCCGATCAGGCGTTTCAGCCGGACGTCGGAGTCCCGCACCGCAAACTCGGCTTGGACGAGGCGCAGATTTTCCTCCGCCGTGCGCGTCCGCGCCCGGGCGACGTCGATGCCGGCGGCGGACCCGGCTTCGTTCTGGTCCCGGGCCTGCGTTTCAAGCTTTCGCGCCAGTTCGACGCCCGAACGGGCCGTCTCGCGGGCTTTTCCGGCGCGGAGGGCTTCGATGTACGCCAAGGCCGTCGCCGCGGCCATTTGTACCCGGACCAACTCCTCCCGGATGGAGGAGGCTTCCGCCGTCCGGCGGGCGGCCCCGGCCGTTTGAAGGGAGCCCACGTCCAGCAATTCCTGAGTGAGACGAATCCTCGCGTCGAAGACGTTGAAGGGGCCGATCAACGGAGGGATGCCTGGGAAAGCGCCGAATCCCATGGCCGCCAGGTTTTCTCTATAAATACGGGTTTGGGAGGCCGTGCCGATTAATTGAGGCAGGAGGGCGGAAGCCGACTGGATAGCGCGGGCGCGGGCCTCCTCGGTGCGGGCCCGGGCCAGTTTCACGTCGACCTGGGTTTGAAGGGAGAGGGCGATGGCCTCCTTCATGCCCAGGACCAAAGGTCCTTTGTCCTCCGCGGCGACGGGAAGGATCATCAGGATCGACAAGAGAGGCGCCGCCAACCGGCGCGCCTTTTTCATTTTCATCGCACCATCCTCAAAGGGGGAAAGGGGAAACCTGAAAAATGGAATTTTACAATTTTCCTCGGCCGGCCGGAAATCGTCCGGCGATCATTCCGTTTTCTTAAGGATGGTGTCCAGCGCCTTCTTCCCTTCGTCGGAAATTCTTTGCCGGAGGGACTCCTCGCCGCTCATGGACTTATTGATCAGGTTCCCCGCCGCGTTTCCGGCGGCCCCGGTCAGGTCGGTCCGCACCGTGGGGTCGGTCAGGGGTCCCTTGATGAGGACTCCCACGGAGACGTGGCCTTCGCGGTCGGCGATCAGGTTGCCGGCGGAACTTTTCACCTTTCCGGGCGGAAGTTTGAAGGTGACCCGCAAGTCCGAGTTCAGTGTCGCCAGGTTCAACGTCCCTTGGACGTCGATGTGCGACTGATTGGTGTCCGCGGTGAAGTCCTTCGCGTCCAAAACTCCCTGAGCCGCCGTGAAGCTCCCGTCGAGGCGCGAGAAGGCGAGCGCGTCGCCGTCGTCGCCGAGGACCTTGTTGATCCTCTTGGCGAGAGCCGTTCCCTGGAGCCGTCCTTCCCCGGTCGTCAGGCGAAGGTCGCCGTTGAGCCGGGAAAGGTCCGGTCCGAGGCCGGTCAGGTCCCAGGCCGGCGAGAAGTCTTTAGCGAAGAAGCGGGGGTGGACCAGGGACCCGATGCGGAAAGATCCTTTCGTGCGAGTCATCGTTGGAAACGCCGGGCCGAAGCCGGCGGTCCCCGTGCTCGGGAGGATGGATATCAATTTTCCGGCGTCCAGGGAGGACAGCGTGCCATACAACTCCAGTTCGAGGCGGGAGAAGTTCCTCGCCTTCATCGTCAGGGTGAAGTCCCCCCCGTTGAAGCGGCCTTTCAGCCCGGTCGTCTCGATGGAGCCGTCGGTGAAGGCCACCGCGCCCGTCAAGCGGTCGGCGGCGAAACCCTTAGTGGGAACGACGCCGAACCCCTCCAGCGTCAGGGTCCCGCTCGCCCGGGGGACGGCGTACGTCCCGGACAGGACGGCGTCGATCCCCGCGCGGCCTGAAAAAGAGTATTTCCTGAGAGCGGAGGACAATCGCGCCGGGGGAGCGACATCAAAGGGTTCGGCATGGACCCGCAGGCCCATCCGGCCTTGGCCGGCGGGGTCGTCGATCCCTCCGCGGAGTTCCACGACCGCTCCGGCCACCGACAGCGTCGCGGAGGAGAGTTCCACCTCTTTCAAATCCTTGAGCCGGACGGAGGCTTTGAGCGCTAGGGGTGTCCCTGCCGGTTTCCGGAAGAAGTCCGCGCAGGAAACTTCCGTCTCTTTGGCTTTGGCGTCGACGGTGAAGGCCGCGTCCCGGAGCCTCCCCCGCGCGGTGAAATCCAGGGAAACGGGGCCCGACGCCTTCAGCCCTTTTGGGAAAGTAATGCCGGGGACGAGAATCATTTCTTCCACCCGGCCTTGGACCTTGAACGAAGGATCGTCGAAGGGCGCGGACAGGTCCGCCTCGCCGGAAAGGGTCAGGGTTTTCCCCGCAGGTTTGGAAAGGGCCCCTTCCCATCGCAGGTCGGCGTCGTCGGCTTTCAACGAAAAGGTCACGTGGACGGCGGTGGAAGACCCCTCGACGATGAAGGTCCCTTGCGGGAGTCCCGAGGCGGAGAGGAGGGGGGCCAAGGGGGGATTCTTCACCGAGAGTTCCCGCGGCCGGTATTCGGCGTGGAACCAAAGTTTCCCGAGGGGATCTTTGACGCGAAACAGGAAATCAAAGGAGGAGGTAATCCCGGGCAGGGACGCCTGGAGGTCGCCCGTCACCGCGGAATCCGCCAAGCCTCCTTTCAGGCCGACCACGCCCGCGACCCGGCCCCCGTTCGCCCACGGAGGGAGAGGGAATAACGCCGCCAACGCCCGGGCCTCGACGGATTTCAAGGTTACCGCCATATCGACGTCGGGGTCCGCCGATCGGCGGATCGTCCCCTTGGCTTCCAGGGCCGCGCCGTCGACGGCGAGGGAAAAGCTTTCGATTTCCGCGAGGCCCTCCCCTCCCAGGTTCACCCGGGCCGTGAGGCCCGCTGTTCCGGCCGCGATTTCTTTGCCGTCGCGATAAGCTTCTCCCTTGGCCGAAAACGAAACCGGGAACGGCTTCGCGGGGGAGAACTCCTCCACATCGACGGAAAGATCGCGGAGGTTCGCCATCAACCCTCTCGACCGGTCTTCGTAAGTCGCGGAACCCCGTCTCAAACCGATGCTTTCCACCAACAGAGCCGGCGCCGCCCTTTCCCCCGGCACCGCTGAAGAGGACGGCGGAGCCGTCAAATCGGAAAAATTGAACCGGCCGTCGGCGAACCGGATCACGGCGACGGACGGGGCCGCCAATGTAATCCGGTGGATCTCCAGCCGTCCCCGGAGCAGGGCGGAAAGCTCGGGCCGCACGGAGACTCGTTCCGCCGACAGGAAAACGCCGGCCTTGAAATCCGGTTTCTCCGACAGGGCGACGCCTTCCAGCGAGAGCCCCCGCCAAGGGTTCAGGGAGGCTTTTTCCAAGCGGAGCTCCCGCCCAAGGCGATCCTTAACGGCGTCGATCGCCAACGCTTTGATTTTTTCGGGGGGATATTTGTGCTTGAGGTAAACGGCCAAACCGATCAGAGCCAGGGCCGCCAGCAAAGTCAACCGGCCTAGGAACTTGAGCATCATTTTCATTTAAACCGGGAGGAGGCTTCCTTGAACGAGCGTTCCAGATCGTCGACGGCGTTTTCCAGCCCTTTGGCCGCGTCGCGGGCCGCCTTGCTGGAGGAGGTTTTCACTTCCTCCAGCTTGAGCTGTACGGAGGTTTTTTTCTCCTCCAGGGCTTCCATGGTTTGGCGGACGTCGGATTTGGCGTTGGCGGCCGACGATTCCGCCCGCGCCCGGAGGTCCTCCAACTTTTGGTCCAGGCCGCGGATCACGCCCTCGGCCCGGCGCTGGGACGCTTCCACCTGCTCCCGGGTTTCCCGGACCGCTTTGTCTTCCCCACCACCGCCGCAGGAGGCGAGGAGGAGGAGAACCAAGACTCCGGCGGAAAGTCGCTGAATCATGATAAGTTAACGCGGAGCTATTGGGTTTTCTTCTTCAAGATCGGAGACAAGACGATCTCGACCCGGCGGTTCTCGGACCGTCCTACCTCCGTCGCGTTGTCGGCCACGGGATGGAACATGGACCCTCCCACGACGTAGAGCCGGTCGGCGGGCACGCCGCATTCTTGAAGGAGCTTCACGACCGCGGTGGAACGCGCCGAGGAAAGCTCCCAGTTGGTGGGGAACTTCTTGGCGGTGGCGGAACCGATTTTCTGGTCGTCCGTGTGGCCCTCGACGTGGATCTGGTGGTTGGACAGGTCCTTGAGCGAGGCCGCGACTTTCTTGAGAGCCTCCAGGCCCGCCGGCTTGATGACGGCGGAGCCCGAGTCGAAGAGGATTTTATCGACGAAGGTGACGGTCAGCTGGTCGTTCATTTTCTCGAGCTTGATGGTCTTCTGGTCCAGCTCGGACTTGAGGGACTCCTCCATCTGTTTCTGGGCGGCGTCCAACTCGGACAGACGCGCCTTGGCTTCTTCCAAATCCTTCCCGGCTTTGTCCAGGGCGGCTTTCTGCTGTTCAAACTGGGGCTTCAACGCTTCCAACTCGGCCAGGGATCCCTTGGCCTTGTCCAAATCCGCTTTGGTTGTTTTCAGCTCCGCATCGAGGGCGAGGTATTGATTCTTGGGCACGCAACCCGCCGTCAGGGCGGCCGCGGCCGCCAGCGCCAGCCATTTCATGTTCATGTCGAACCTCCCGAAAAATTGATGTTCCGTATATTACCACTTCCGGCTCCTTGCCGCTCCCCCCGTCCGTTTGCTATTGACAAACCATGACCTTGGACGAATCCCCGCCTATCCCTTGGAAGGTCCGCGCGCGGACGGCCTACGCCCGGACGAAGCGTTGGCACAACGTGATCCTGTTCGTCGTTGGATTCCTCGTCGACGTCGTGACCCTCAATCGCATCGATTCCTGGCTGGACCTGGCCTTCCAACTCGGATACTTGGTCGGCCTGACGTTCCTGATCGTCGGCCAGCACCGCGTGGCTTCCGGCTTGTGGCATCCCCGGGGCCTCGTGGAATGGGGCTGGAAGTGGAACGTGGAGGTCCTCCACTTTTCCTACGGCGGCTTGCTCAGCAACTACGTCGTCTTCTACGCCAAGAGCGCCACGGGTTCGAGGCCGCTGGTCTTTTTCTTGCTCCTCGTGGCGCTCCTTTTATTCAACGAAATGCCCGCCATTCGCCGCATCGGCCACCGCCTGAGGCTGGGCCTCTACGCCTTCTGCGTGGCGTCTTTCATGATCTATTTCGTACCTGTCCTCATCGGAAAGATGGGGGATTGGGTGTTCGCCGTCTCCATCTCCTCGGCCGTCGTGATCGTGTGGACGGTGGTTTTCTGGCTGGCTCGCGGCGCGGCGCCCGAAGCGCGTCGCCGGTCCCGCTGGACCCTGGCCTGGCCGGCGATGGCGGTGCTGGCGGGCCTTTCGCTTCTCTATGCCTTCCGCCTCGTTCCGCCGGTGCCGCTTTCCGTCAAGTTCCAGGGGGTGTATCAAGACGTGGAAAAAACGGATCAAGGCTACGTTTTGCGGGCCGAAGAACCCCCGTGGTGGTTGTTCTGGCGGAAGGATTCCAGGCCTTTTCATTTTCGCCCCGGTGACAAAGTGTTTTATTTCGTCCGCGTTTTCGCCCCGTCGGGTTTCCAGCACCGGATCGCGTTCCGTTGGGAAGAGGCGGACCCCCAGACCGGACGTTATCTCACCCGGACCCGGACGCCGATGGACATCTCCGGCGGCCGGGACCAGGGTTTCCGCGCCTTCTGTTCGTTCTCCTCCCTGTCTCCGGGCGACTGGCGGGCTTCCGTCGAAACCGAGGACGGCCGCGCCGTGGGCCGCCTAAGGTTCCTCGTCGTCGCAGACCGAGGAAAAGGTTCCCGCCGCTGGGTCGAAAGCAAAATGTGATTTTGCGCCCGGCCGCCGAAATGGTACCTTTATAAAAATCCCATTCCACCCGTCGAAAAACCGGTAGGCCGACGGGAAAAGGACCTTCGTGAAAGACATTCAAGACTATTTTGGGCACTTGATGGACCTGTTGGAGATCGAACGGCAGGCCGAGAAAGAGGAGAACAAGCGGGAGCTGGACCGCTGGCCCGTCGAACTGCGGGAACAGATGGGCAAGACGGTCACGCGGTTGATCATCGACCGCCAGGACGTGGGCCTGGGCGGCATGCCGCTGTTGGTCGTCTATCGGGTTCCCGCCGACGAGGAACTGGCGCCGTTCCATAACATGGACGCCGGAGACTTGGTCCGGGTGGCCTTCGCCGACGGCCATCCCTCCGCCGAGGGGACGCTTTACGAAGTGGACGACTACCGCGCCGTCGTGGCGATGAACGAGCCTCTCCTGGAAACGCCCGTCGGAAAATGCGAGATCGACCTCCTGGGTTCCGACGCCACCTATAAGCGAATGCGCCGGGCACTCTCCATCGCCCGGGATTCCTCGGGCCGCCTGGCGGAACTGCGGGACGTGCTGCTCGGCCGGGCCGAGGCGGTTTGCGGAGCGCCTCCCAATGTGGAGTTTTTCAACGGGGCGCTGAACCATTGGCAGCAGGAGGCGGTCCGCTCCTGCCTTGCCGCCCGGGACGTGGGTGTCGTCCACGGGCCCCCCGGCACGGGGAAGACGACGGTCTTGGTCGAAGTCATCCGCCACGCCGTGGCCGGCGGGCAAAAAGTCCTGGCCAGCGCCCCCTCCAATGTGGCCGTCGACAACATGCTGGAAAAGCTGTTGAAAGCCGGGGTGAACGTGATCCGCTTGGGACACCCGGCGCGCACGCTCGAAGATTTGCGACACGCGACGCTCCTGGCGCGGTTGGACGAGGATCCGGAGATCGGGGCTGTGCACGAGCGGGATATGGAGCGGGAGCGCTTGTCCTTGAAGCTCCTCCGCTCCCAGCAATACGGCGGGATGAGTTCCGAGGAGCAGAAGGGGTTGCGGAAGGAAATCCGCCATTTGTGGAAAGAGGCGCGCGAAATCGAGCGGGACATCAGCCGCCGGCTCATCCAGGCGGCGGACGTCGTGCTCTCCACCCATGGCGGGATGGGGAAACAGGTGGGAAACACGGTCTTCGACTTAGCGGTCCTGGACGAAGCCAGCCAATCGACGGAGCCTCTTTCCTGGATCCCGGTGGTTCACGCCCGGAAGCTGGTCCTGGCGGGAGATCCCCTGCAGTTGCCGCCCACGATCTATTCCGAAGAGGCGGCTAAAAAGGGACTGGCCGTTACGCTGATGGAGCGGTTGATGCCGGACCTCCCCGACGCGGCCAAAACTCTGCTTCGGGTCCAGTACCGGATGCACACGGCGATCATGGGTTTCTCGTCGGAGATGTTCTACGGGGGGAAGCTCGAGGCCCACGAGTCCGTGGCCTCCCACACGGCGAACGAACTGCCCGAGGTCCTTACGACGCCGCTCAACGCTCGTCCCCTGACCTTCGTGGATACGGCCGGCACGGGTTTCATCGAGGTCTGGAACGAGCTCCTGGACAGCCGCGAGAACGAGGGCGAGGCGCGGGTCGCCATGAAAATTTGGGAGGATCTGGCCGCAGCCGGGATTCAGATACGGCAGGCGGCCGTCATCACCCCGTACAACGCCCAGGCGAAGCTCCTCCGGACGATGGCGCCCAAGGGTCTGGAGATCAGCTCCGTCGACGGTTTCCAGGGCCGGGAAAAAGAGGTGATCCTCGTCTCCCTGGTCCGGTCCAACGAAAAGGGCGAAGTGGGGTTCCTGTCGGACACGCGGCGCATGAATGTGGCCCTGACGCGGGCCCGGCGGTGCCTGGTGGTCATCGGCGATTCGTCCACCCTGGGCCGCCACACCTTTTACGAGAAGTTCCTGGCCTACGTGGCCAAAAACGGCGAACACACCAGCGCTTGGGAGTGGTTGAGAAGCTGATTTTCGCGGGTGGCGGCGGGAAAAATGGGCGTATATACTTAATCGGCTATGAAGATCCGGACGAAGTTCGGCCTCTTTTCGGGCGGCGTGGTCATGGTCACGGTGGCCATACTGGCCACGGTGGCCTTTATCCTTCAGCGCCGCCTCATCGAATCCAACATGGCCGACATCCGGCGCGTCCAATCGGCGGGGTTCGCCGCGGTCTGCCGCCAGGCCATCACCACCGACAACGAGCTCTTCATGATCAACTTCGCGAAGCTCCTCATGGAGTCTCCCGGCATTTCCTACGCCTATTACGTCGACGGGGACGGTCGCATCCGCGTCCACACGGACAAAAAATATTTCTACAAGACCATGGACGAGTGGAAAGCGGGACGGCCCGGCGGCGTGATCGAGACGGCGCACCCGGTTCAAGTCGGCGGTTCTCCGGCGGGGACGGCCGTCATCGGGTTCACCGAGGAATACGCCCGGGGAATCTTGGAACAGGCCTTGGCCCGGACGATGTCCCACGTGGCTTTGACGGCCGGTTTGGTGGCGTTGGCGGTGCTGCCGGCGGCGCTCCTCTTCGCGGTGGTCCTCACCCGACCGGTGCGGATCCTTGCCAAAGGATCGGAGGCCGTGGGGAAAGGGGACTTCACCGTCCAGGTGGAAGTCAACAGCAAGGACGAGCTGGGCGACCTGGCTCTCCGGTTCAACGACATGACGCGCCAATTAGCCATTCTCGACGAACTAAAGGACGAATTCATTTCGTCCGTCTCCCACGACCTGCGCAGTCCCATGTCGGCCGTCAAAATGTACACCCAATACATGCTCTTCGAGGACCCGGACCGCGACAAGATCCTGCCCCAGCACCGGGGGTTCCTGCTCACCATCATGGAGAGCGCCACGCGGCTGGGCGTCTTCGTCACCAACATGCTGGACGCGGCCAAGATCAAGGCCGGGCGGGCCGAGTACCACGTCCAACCCATGGACGCCGGCGCTTCCGTGAAAAACGTCCGGGGACTCTTCGGCATTTTGGCCGAGAAAAAGAGCGTCACCCTCACCGAGGAAGTGCCCCCCGATCTGCCGAAGGCCATGGCCGATCCCGAGCGGCTGGACCACGTGGTGGCCAACCTCGTCTCCAATTCCCTCAAGTTCACCCCGGCGGGAGGCCAAATCGTCGTCGGGGCCCGCGCCGAGAACGGGAAGATCGTCCTTTGGGTCGGGGACACGGGCAAGGGGATTTCGCCCGAGAATCTAGGGAAACTTTTTCGGCGGTTCGGCCAAGTGGATGTGGCCGACCAACGCGCCAAGCGCGTCACCGGCACGGGGTTGGGCCTCTACATCGTCAAGCAGACGGTCGAAGGCATGGGGGGAAGGATCGACGTCACTTCGGAACTCGGCAAGGGAAGCTGCTTCGCCGTCACCCTAGCCGCCGCGCCCCCCGGCGCGACGGTCCCGCCGGCGGGTCTCCATGATTAAGGTCATGGTGGTCGACGACGAATACGCTTTTGCCGACTACGCGAAGCTCATTTTGGAATCCATGGGATATTCGGCCGTCGTCTGTCTGGTCGCCGAACGGGCGGTGGAGATGGCCGTCGTGCACCGGCCGGACCTTATCATCACCGACCTCAACATGGACCTGGACGGGCTGGAACTCATCGACCGGCTCAAGGCCCGCGCGGAGACGAAGGACATCCCCATCCTCCTCGCTTCTTCCAGCACCGATCGATCCGACCGCTCCGAGGCGTTGCGCCGGGGAGCCATGTATTCCATCGTGAAGCCCCTGCAGAAGGATATTTTGAAGATATTGATCGAAAAGATCGTTCCGAAGCCGGCGCAGTAGACTGTTGTCAGGAGGATTCCCCATGGCCCGGATACTAGTGATCGACGACGAGCCCGCCTTCGCGGATTTCGCGAAGATATTATTGGAAACCATGGGACATTCCGTCGTCCTCTGCATGGAGTCGAAAAACGCCTTCGAGACCGCCCTCCAGTGCAAGCCGGACCTGGTGATCACGGACATGAACATGCCGGACGCCGACGGCCTGGAACTTATCGCCCAGTTCAAGAAAGATCCCCGGCTCGCCGCCTTGCCCATTTTCCTCGCCTCCGCCAGCACCGACGACAGGCACCGGGCCCTCGCCCTCCGCGCGGGCGCGATCTACTCCATCGTGAAACCCCTTCAAAAAGACATCTTGAAGGCCTTGATCGAAAAATTGGTCCCTCCGACCGGAGGCTGAACGCCTTCCATGATGCCTACCGCTGTTCCCAACCGCCTGATCCGAGAAAAAAGCCCTTACCTGTTGCAGCACGCCCACAATCCCGTGGACTGGTATCCGTGGGGTCCCGAGGCGTTTGAGAAAGCCCGGAAGGAGGACAAGCCCCTCCTCGTCTCCATCGGCTACGCCGCGTGCCATTGGTGCCACGTGATGGAGCGGGAATCTTTCGAAGATCCGGCCGTCGCCGCTTTGATGAACGATACCTTCATCTGCGTCAAAGTGGACCGGGAAGAGCGTCCGGACGTGGACAAATTTTGCATGACAGCGGTCCAGGCGATGACGGGCGGCGGCGGATGGCCGCTGAACGCTTTCCTGACCCCCGACGGAGAGCCGTTCCTGGGGGGCACGTATTTTCCGCCGGAAGACCGCCGGGGACAGATGAGCTGGCCTTCCGTCGTCCGCCGGATCGGCGAGCTGTGGCGCGATCCCGCTTCCCGGACGGAACTGATGGACCAAGGTCGGGGCTTGAAGGAACGGTTGGCGCGGGTTTTTTCCGGAAACCCAAGGGAAGAGGCGGGATCCCTTCCTTCTACGAACGACGTTTTGTCCGCCGCCATCGACGCCTACCGGCTAGCTTTCGACCCCGTCCACGGGGGATTTTCTCCCGCCCCGAAGTTCCCGATGCCGACCGAAGGGCATTTCCTTTTACGCGCCTGGTCTTTCGCCCGGAACGATGCCGGTATCCAGGAGGCCGTGACGGAAGGCCGGACCATGGTCTTCGAAACTCTTCGGCATATGACCGGGGGTGGCCTTTACGACGCGCTGGGCGGCGGTTTCTCCCGGTATTCCACCGACGAGCGGTGGCACGTTCCCCATTTCGAGAAGATGCTCTACGACAACGCCCAGCTGGCGGCCCTCTTCATCGATGCTTTTCAATCGTCCGGGGACGAATCCTTCGCCCGGACGGCGCGGGTGACGTTGGATTACCTCCTCCGTGACCTGGCCTCCCCCGACGGAGGTTTTTACTCCTCGGAAGATGCGGACAGCCGCCCTTCCCCCGAGGCCGCCGAGTCGAAGGAGGGGGCCTTCTACGTTTGGACAAAAACGGAGATCGATCGGGCCCTGGGCCCCGCCGCGCCCCTTTTCGAGGAAGCCTACGGAGTGGAAGAAGGCGGAAACGTATCCATCGGCGAACTGAAAGGAACCAATGTCCTTTTCCGCGCTCGGACGAACGACGCGTTGTCCGCCCGGTACGGCGTACCGTCGGAAAAAGTCGAAGGGATGCTCGAACAAGCTCGGCGGAGCCTTTTCGAGGTCCGCGCCCGGCGCCCCCGGCCCGCCCTCGACGACAAGGCAATCGCGGGATGGAACGGTTTGGCGATCTCGGCCCTCTCCCGGGCGGCCGGGGCGTTGGAGGAGCCTCGATACCGCGAGGCGGCTGTTCTCGCCGCTGAATTTATTCGGAGCCGTCTTTTCTCGGATGAACGGTTCTACCGTCGGTGGCGAGACGGAGAGGCCGCCGTTCCGGCCATGGCGGATGATCACGCTTTCTTGGCCCTGGGACTCATCGACCTCTATGAGACGACGGGGGACATCCAATGGCTGCAATGGGCGCGGACCCTCGCCGACCGATTCCTGGCCCGGTTCTTTGATCCCTCCACGGGAGCGGTTCTTATGACCGAAGAAGGGAGCGACCCGCGTCTGGCCGTCCGCCCGACCGACGACGGCGACGGCGTGGAACCCTCGGCCGCCTCCGCCGGGGCCATGGCGTTATTGAAGCTGGCCGTCCTTTTCGACCACGCGCCTTATCGGGACGCCGCCGAAAAAATCCTAGCCTCGAATAGGGATTCATTCGCGGAGGAACCCCGCCGGTTTCCCTTCCTGCTTTCGGCCTTTCTCTTTTCAGCCCGGGAGCCGATGCAGATCGTCGTCGCCGGGGACCCCTCCGATCCTCGAACGAAAGACCTTTGGCGGCAGGTGAACCGGCGGTTCCTTCCGTTCGCCGTCCTGATGGCGGCCGACCTCGGCGCCGGCCAGGCGGCGCTGGCTGAACGCCTCCCCTTTTTGAAGAGCGCGGTTCCGTTGAACGGTCGTCCGGCCGTTTACGTGTGCCGGGCGTTCGTCTGCCGCCGTCCCACGAGCGATCCGGAGGAACTTGGGGGCTTATTGGATGAATAGGGAAAAGCGTCATTCTCCGGTCAAGGCGTTTAGGAAATCCTCGACGGAGTTGGCCCGCCTCTTTCTGGCTCGGGATGTCGTGGAATGTCCCGATTGCGGAGAACCCGAGCCCTTCCTGGGAATATTTCTGCGATTGGGCCGGGGGGGCGACGTACGTTTATGGCGTTTGGAATGGGTCACCCACGCCCCGGCCGCATTCGCGCGGTGGGTGTTTAAATTCTGCGGTTTCTGGCGTCGGGCCGGGGAATATTACGTCAATCACTGTTCGTGCTGCGGAACGCCTCTGGCCGATCCTCTGGGTTTCCGGTCCGACGGCCGGGCGGCGGACGGTTGGTTGTGCGACGCCGGGATCGACGTGGCCGTCTCCTCCGGGAGGTCGTTGGCCGTGGCCGGTTTTTCTCCCGGCGCGGCGGTCCTGCCGGACGGCCACGGTTTGTGGGAGGAAGCCTTGCGCCTCACGTCGAAAGATTTTCGCCGCCTTTTCCGGGAGATCCCCCGCTTCCTGGGCGAAGAGGAGGGGGGAATTCGCTTGGTTTTGATGCCCTCCGCGCCGCCTCACCGTTGGCGGCTGGTGGAACGGGCCGAACGGGGCCGTCGGCCCGCCGTGGACGAGTCCTTTTTCGCTTTTCCCCGTGCCAAGGAAGCCGCCCGAGTCCGGTTCGGCGTCCTTTCCGCGTCTTGGCGGGCCGACTCCGGCCGTTGACGCTCCCGCCCCCGTCTGGTAGAATCGATTTTGTTTTCCTCTGCATCCCCCCTGCAACCAAGACGCAAAAGGAGCTTCATCACCATGGCGAAAAAGTACGTTTATTTCTTTGGCAACGGAAAGGCCGAAGGCGACGGAACCCAGAAAGACCTGTTGGGCGGCAAAGGCGCCGGCTTGGCGGGTATGTCCCGGGCGGGAGTGCCCGTTCCTCCGGGATTCACCATCACCACCGATACCTGCCGCAGCTACTACGCCAACAGCAAAAAATTTCCCAAGGAATTCGCCGGTCAATATAAGGAAGGCATCGCCAAGCTGGAGAAATCCCTCGGCAAGACCTTCGGCTCGACGATCGACCCCCTCCTCGTCTCCGTCCGCTCCGGCGCCAAGNNGCCTGGGACGCCTACCGCCGCTTCCTTTCCATGTTCGGCAACGTCGTGCTGGAGATCGAGAAAGGCGAGTTCGAAAAGGTTTTGGAAAAAGTGAAGCACGCTAAAGGCGTGCACCTCGACACCGAGCTCAACGTTGAAGACCTGAAGAAGGTCGTCGAAGGCGAGAAGGCCTTGGTGAAAGAGCGGACCGGCAAAGACTTCCCTCAGGACCCCATCATCCAATTGGCCGCATCCCGGGACGCGGTCTTCCGCTCCTGGAACAACCCCCGCGCCATCACCTATCGGCGCTTGAACAAGATCTCCGACGACATCGGC
>PMLF01000175.1:15118-16308 GCA_003158755.1 Elusimicrobiota bacterium
GTGGTGGCCGGCATCCGGACCCCCAAGCCCATCTCCGAGCTTGAGAAGGACATGCCCGCCGTCTATAAGCAGCTGCGGGAGATCACTTCCAAGCTGGAAAAGCACTATAAAGACATGCAGGACTTCGAGTTCACCGTGGAGAAGGGCAAGCTGTTCATGCTCCAGACCCGCAACGGCAAGCGCACCGGCATCGCCGCGGTCCGCGTGGCCGTGGACATGGTGAAAGAGAAGCTCATCACCAAGGAAGAGGCGATCCTCCGTGTTGAGCCGGACCAGTTGGCTCAGCTCCTCGCGCCGGTCTTCGATTCCAAGGAAAAAGCCGCGGCGGTTAAGAGCGGCCGCTTCCTGGCCAAGGGCATCGACGCCGGTCCGGGCGCGGCCACGGGCCGCATCGCCTTCACGGCGGCGCGGGCCGTCGAAATGGCGAAGAAGGGACCGACGGTTCTCGTCCGTCCCGAAACCAACCCCGACGACATCGAAGGCATGGTGGCGGCGGAAGGGATCCTGACGGCCATCGGCGGGCGCACCAGCCACGCGGCGGTCGTCGCCCGCGGCATGGGCAAGCCCTGCATCGTGGGCTGCGGAGTCCTCAAAATCGACGAGCACGCCGGTACGCTTTCCGTGAACGGCCAGACCCTCAAGGAAGGGGATTTTCTCTCCCTCGACGGCTTCACGGGCGAGGTCATCACCGGCCAGGTGCCGACCCTCCCCTCCGAAGTCATCCGCGTCATGCGCGGCGAGCTGGACCGGAAGGACGCCACCCTCTACGAATCCTTCGACACCATCCTGAAATGGGCGGACAGCTACCGCACCCTCAAGGTCCGCGCCAACGCCGACATCCCTCGGGACGCCATCGCGGCCCGGGCCCTCGGCGCCGAAGGCATCGGCCTCTGCCGAACGGAGCACATGTTCTTCGCTCCCGACCGCCTGCCCTTCATGCAGGAGATGATCCTGGCCGACGACGAGCCCACCCGCCGGAAGTCGCTGGAAAAGCTTCTGCCCTTCCAGAAAGAGGACTTCAAAGGCCTCTTGAAGGAAATGAAGGGATACGGTGTGACCATCCGGACCCTCGATCCGCCCCTCCACGAGTTCTTGCCTAAGACCCGCGAGGACGCCGAAGAGCTCTCCAAGAAGATCGGAGTCCCCACGGACAAGATCCTGGCCAAGACCCAGGAGCTCCACGAGTTCAA
>PMLF01000230.1:0-2306 GCA_003158755.1 Elusimicrobiota bacterium
CGATGAGTTTTCGCGGAGTCGCGTCGTCTCGGCGTCCCGGCGTCGTGGTTTACTCGCCGTGAAAGAGCCCCAGCCGGATTCCGGTAAGAACGATCTCTCCATGGCCGTCCGCGGCCAAGGCCTCGATTTCCTTCACGACCTGCTCCACCGGCTTGGACCAGAGGGTCGACCTCACCTGCGGGATGATGCAGTATTTGCAGGGAGCGTGGCACCCGTCCTGGACTTTGACGAATGCGCGGGACCGGTCGGAAAACCGAGATAAACCGAAGACGGCGGGGTCCACCTCGAAACCGACGCATGCCGGGAGGCAATCTTTTTCCTTGTTCGAGTACACCTCGATCCGAGGGGAAATGGCCCGGAGTTGATCGGGAGCGTGGGTGGCGTAGCAGCCGGTGACGACGACGCGGGCGANNCGGAGGAACTGCCGGCACTCCCCGTCCGCTTTAGCGGTGACGGAGCAGGAATTCACCAGGCAAAGGTTCGCCCGGGAAGGATCCTCGACGGACACGCCGCCGCCCGATTCCATCCGCGCCCGCAACAGCTCCGTTTCGTATTGGTTGACTTTGCAGCCGAAGGTTTGGAAAAAAATATTCAAGTTATTGATGCCTGTAAAAAGAATATCCAAAGAAACGCTCACCCTGAGCCTGTCGAAGGGGGAGCGTTCCCATCGGAATCCGCTCATGCTTCGACAAGCTCAGCATGAGCGGAATATAGCGCTTTGTTTTTACAGGCATCAGTAGGGTTGGAACTTGCGTCCGCGCAGCCAAGCCCCGGTCATGCCGCCCAAGACGGCCATCCCGGCGGCCACCACCACCGCGGGGACGGCGATCCGCCAAAAAGCGGGATCGGTCGATTCGGGACCCGCCCATCGGCGGATTTGAAGGAAGGAAAAGGGAAGTCCGACGACGGTCCCGCCCAGCCAGCCGGTGCGGCGGGACCACCAACCCGCCGCGAAACCGACGAGAAAGAGCGCCGCCATGAGCGGGATCGCGTCCATATCGACGGTGATCGCCGCCGCGGAGGCGACCGCCGCGACGACGCCGGATCGCATGAAAACGGAGGTTAAAGTGGGTTTGCGATCTTCGGGCATAGGGCCTATTCTACCACCAATATAATCGGGAAACGAATGGCCAAAACGCATACCTCCCCTGGCCCCTCCTTGCGAAGGAGGGGAAATAATACCTTGGGTGGCTTTTCTCCCCTCCTTCGCAAGGAGGGGTGGGGGGAGGTATCAAGCCTTACTCACTTGCATGGATTCCTGAAATCCGAATTCATAAAGGAGAGCCGACGCCGCCATGAGCCCGGCGGTTTCGGTGCGGAGGATGAGAGGGCCGAGAGTGACGGTGACCGCGCCCGCCGCGCGGGCTTTTTCCACTTCCGCCGGAGAGAACCCCCCTTCGGGCCCGATGAAGAGGTTAATTTGAATTAGTTCTTGAGATGTTCTCCCTCCCCCATTCATGGGGGAGGGGTGGGGAGAGGGCGAGCCGGAGCGTAAAGCTTTCAGCGCCCCCTTCAACGACTTCGCCTCTTCCCCCTCCCACGGAAAAAGAATCAACGAGTCCTTCCCGCAAAGCGCCAACGCTTCGTCGAAAGAAACCGGCGCCCGGACCTCGGGCGCGTCCGTCCGTCCGCACTGTTTGGCGGCGGAGAGGACGATCTTCCGCCACCGTTCGAGGCGCCGCGAAAGGCGGTCGGGGGGAACGCGCCCGACGCTCCGCTCCGTCACGACCGGAACGATCTCGGCGGCGCCCAACTCCGTCGCCTTCTCCAGGATCCACTCCATTTTTTCGCCTTTGGGAAGTCCCTGGAAGAGCCGAAGGCGATACGGCAGGAAGGGCCCCCGAGTCCCTTCGTCCAAAAGGGTTCCCTCGACCCGGTCGGGCTCGACTTTACCCAAAAGGGCGCGGTAGCAGCGGTCCGCCCCGTCGAAGAGGCGGATTTGGTCCCCCGGCTTCTTGCGGAGGACGACGGCCAAGTGGCGGGATTCGTCGGGGTTCAAAAAGAAACGGCCGGAGGCGATGTTCCCGGGAGGAACGAAGAAATGCGGCATGGTCCCTTATCGAGGAGCCGGAGGGATGGGCGGGTCCCCTTGCCACAGGGGGAGGCGGAAGGAGAAACGTGACCCTTTTCCGACCTCGCTTTCCAGGGCGAGCTCGGCCCCGTGAAACTCCAGCAGTTTCTTGACGAGGGAGAGGCCCAGACCGATGCCCTTGGCGGAGCGCATGCCTTCGTTGGTGCGGTAGAAACCGGAGAAGATTTTTTCACGGTCCTCGGGAGCGACCCCGATGCCGGTGTCGGCGACGGAG
>PMLF01000230.1:2329-2603 GCA_003158755.1 Elusimicrobiota bacterium
GCGACGACGGGAACGTCCCCCGGCGCGTTCAGCGTCACCGATAGTTTTTTCTTTTCAATGAACGGGGCGAGGGAAAGCACGAGGGAATCAAACATCCAGCGGGGTTCGATTCGGGAGGGGCGGAGGATGAACTTCCCCTCGTCGAACCGGCCCAGGTTCAAGACGTTGGTGGCGGCCGCCGAAAGAGAGGTGACGTTGGAGGCGATTAGTCGATAAAGGTTATGGCGCTCCTCCGATTCCCCCTTTGACTCGCCGGTCTCCAGGACGGAGGCCG
>PMLF01000319.1 GCA_003158755.1 Elusimicrobiota bacterium
TTGGCCTGGGCTTCGATGGCCTTGTCATACTCCCCCATCCGCGCCAGGGAGGCGGCCACGCCCAAGAGGACGTTGGGGAGGAGGGGCGTCCGGGGATAGTTTTTGGCGACCATCTCATACAGCTGCCGGGACATTTCGAACTGGCCCATGTTGTAATAAGACTCCGCCACCCAATAATAGGTCTCGGCCTGCCACCGGCTGGGGCTGGAGGGGGAGTTCTTCAAGACTTGGTAAACGAGGGTGATCACCTCGGCGTACCGTTTCTGCTGCACCAGGGCCAGGGTCATGAGGAACAGGCTCTTTTCGTAATAAAGGGTTTTGGGGTATCGGTCCAGGACGGATTGGTAGGTGGCGATGGCGTCGTCCTGCTTGTTCATCTTCTGCTGGGACAACCCCTTGAGGATCAGGGCCTTGGCGTGGAGTTCCCCCCACTCGATGTCCTTCACGAACTTGTCCGCCTTGGTGACGGCGGCGTCGTATTGCCCCTGAGCGGCCAGGGACCAGATCACTTTGTATTGGGCGTCCATGGAATACTCTTCCACGTCCAACAAGCCACTGAACCCGGTGATGGCTTTCCCCAACTCGTTCTGCCTCAGGAAAATTTCCGCCAGGAGATACTGGCTCGCGGGACCGGACAAGGTCGCGGGGAACTCCTGGACGAGTTGGCTCCAGTTGTGCCCCGCCTGGTCCAAAAGCCCGTTCTGGAAGTTAACGCAACCCATGCGGAAGAGGGCGATCGGCCGCAGGGGGCTTTTGAGCTCTTCGGTGAAAACCTTTTTAAACGCGTCGTAGGCCAGAGGGTATTCCTGGGACTGGAAATACGCTTCGCCCATTTGATACAGGGCCTTGTCCGTCCACTCTTTGTCCGTGTCTTTATCCAGCGCTTCCTTGAAAAGCTGGGAGGCGGCGATGACCCGGTTCAACAGCCTCTGGCACACGCCCCGATAATACAAGCAGGAGGATTCCCCCGGGGCGCGCGAGAACAACTCCAAGGCGTCTTGGTACCGGCCTTGCTCCATGTAGATCAGGCCCAGGGGCACGGTGGCCTTCGGGAGGTTTTCATACCCCGAGTAGGACTGCAAAAGCTTCAGGAGCGCCGCCTCCGCCTTGTCGTGTTCCCCCCGCGCCAAATAGCAATACGCCGTCCCCAAGAGCGCCTCCGCCCGAAGAGAACTGTTCGGCGACTTGATGACCGCCGAGAAATCGTCCAGGGCGTTCAAATATTTTTTCAAGTTGAAGTGGCACTCGCCCAGCCGATACCGGGCGCTGACGGACAGGTTGGCGTCGGCCCCCTTGGCGGAGCCGACCACGTCCTGGAACTCCCCCGCCGCCTCGGGGAAGCGGTCCTGGACGAAGTAGGACTCCGCCCGGATGTACCGAACGGCGGCGGCTTTCCGGTGATGGGGAAATTGCTTGAGGAAGTTCCGGCATTCCGCGAGAGCGGACTCGTACCGCCCCGTCTGGAAAGCCCCCGAGGCCAACGTGAAGGAGGCCTCCGCCTCCGGGTCCAAAGGTTCGGACCGGAGGGAGGAAGGGGCGAGGAAAACCGCGATCAGGAGGAACGCCGAAAAGACGTATCTCTTATCATCCATGGAGAGTCACTGAGGGGGGGGTTCTCCCTTGGAAGAATTATCCTGGTTCGAACCGGGGGCCTGATTCGCCGCCCCGGCGTCGCCCTTCGGTTTTCCATCGTCCCCGGCGCCGGACGGGGGAACGACCTTCGCCGGAGGAACCGGCGCGGTGGACGGCGCCCCGTTCAACTGCATGTCCACGTTGGGCGCGTTTTCGGACTTGTAATCCAGACGGAATCGGCCCTTTTCCACCCAGGACTTGTCGTTCTTATAAACCACTTTGAAAGAGAACCGGTATTTCCCGCGCTTGACGGGCTTGCCGGCGTCGTCGAGCATGTCCCACACGACGGTCTCCGGAGGCCGGGCATCGCCCTTCAACTCCCGGACGGTCTTGCCTTCCTCGTCGGAGATGACGAGGCTCCACCCTTTCATGCTGAAGCCGGGCAGGGAGGTCTTGAACTTGACCTCGTTGTACAGTCCCTCCACGTAGATCGGGTCCGTTTCCTTGGCCAGGCCTTGGATCTTCAATCCCGCGTGATAAACGTTTCCCCATCGGTAGGTGAAGGAAATCTTGTTGTAAGCCCCAAAATCGTTGCTGTTGGAGAACGCGTAATCGACTTTCAGTATCCGGAAGTTGATGCCCACGCCCGCCGTCAACGCGTTCTGCTGGTTCCATCCGGCCCTCAAGCTTAGTATGGGATACGGATTGATTTCAAGACCCGTGGCGTAATACATTTTTTGGGCCTCGAGCTTGTTGACGTCGAGGGTGGCGATGAATAAATCGCTCTTCGCGTGGTACGCCACCCCGAACTTCACGTCGCGCCCGAACACGTCGGGGTCTTCGACCAAGGTGATGCGGGGCCGGTTAATGTTGGCGACGGACAACCCCGCGCTCACGCCGTAGACGGGCCGGCTGTAGAGGGACAGGTCCAGTCCCAAAGCGTCTCCGGAGTTGGAGAACACCTGCTCCCTCAAGAACTTGGCCTTCACTCCCGCGGACCAAAGGTCGTGGAAGGCGTAGGCGTAGGACAAGGCCGCCGCGTTCTGGGTGATGGATTGGTCGTTGAGAGTGGCCTGGTTCGCCTCGTTGCGACCCTGAAACCCGTCGGCGCTCGAAAGGAGATCGGAAGCGGACACGGCCCCCCAGGGTCCCAGAGGGAAGGCGGCGGAAAGGTAGTACAGGTTCGTGCCCAACCCGAAGGTGGCGAACATGCTGGTCAACTGGTATTCGTCGACGAAGGCCACCGCCGCCGGGTTGTAATACTCCGCGGAGGCGTCGTCCGCCAAACCGGTGAAGGCCCCTCCCATGGCGAGGGCCCGCGCGCCCGCCCCGTAGTTCAGATAGTCGCCGGCCAAGCCGAAAGTTTTCTCCGCACGGACGGAGACCGCGGCGGCAAGAAGGAGGAGGAGCGCCATAAATCGTATCCGTTCACGGGGTTCTTCCCTCCCCCGTTTACGGGGGAGGGTGTCCGGAGGACGGGAGAGGGGAATGCTTACGCTTCGGTTCGCCCTCTCCCCAACCCTCCCCCGCTCGCGGGGGAGGGAGTAAACCTCCTGAACGGTTGCCATAAATCGTCTCATTTGACCACCGCTATCTTTCGTTTAAAGGTTCGCCCGTCCGCTTTGATTTTCAGGATGGCCACGTATCCGCCGTTGGCTACCGTGACGCCGTCGTTGTTGCGCCCGTCCCAGAACACCCGGATCACGCCGTCGGCGTTCGGGATCGTGCCGGACTCGCCGATCACGAAATCTTTCCCGTAAACTTTCTGTCCCATCATATTGAAAATCTCCAACGACAAATCGGAGCCGGCCGAGGCCGCGAATTCCAGGGACGTGGACTCCCGCCCCGCATGGAAGGGGTTGGGATAGTTCACCAGACCCTCCGCCGCCGTCGTGACCGCGGATACATAGACCGTGGGAGTTGTGTTGACCGCCTCCGTGTGTTCATACACCCCCTGCGTGACGCCGTAATAGTGGATGAGGTGGGCCCCTGGACCAGGAATGGTGAAGGGCCCGGTATAAGTCCGTGTAGAACCGGAGTCCACGGCGTAAACCATCCCGTCCAGGGTGAGCCCCGGATCGTAACTGGCGGAGAGTGTGATGGGGTCTCCGGGTTTAATCCCCACCCCCTTCACCATATCCGCCGCCAACCCGCCGAAATTGATGGTGGTGGTGGGCGGTCCCATGATCCGAATGGATTGGGTCAAGGTGAAGGCGCCGGATTTCACCAACAGTTGCGCGGGTCCTGAATAATTCGTGGCCGCCGTGAACAGGATGGCGGAAGTCCCCGAAGCGTTGCTCATGATCGTCGAATAATTCAAAGACCCCGCCGCGGAGAGGGACAACGAGAGGGTCGAGGCCGTGTTGGAGATAGGGTTGTTGTAGGCGTCGTAAAAAGTGACGTTGATCTGGCGGGTGGTCCCCGCCTCCAGCGTTTTGGGAGCGTCGGAGTCCAGGCGCGTGAGCGGTCCCGGCAGCATGTTGACGATGGGGCTGTAGGTGAAATGTTTGTCGTCGAAAACTTTAAACATCGTCAGCCCCGCCTGGGTGTATGCTTGCTGGAATTGGACCTGCCCCGCCGTCACGTCGGTGGCGCCGAGCTGAAGGACGCCGCCCCCGGGCGAACCGGTCTCCACGCTGATCGCCTGGATGGACACATGGTTGTTGGTGTTTTTCGCCACGGTGTGGGTGTTGATGTCCTGCGCCGTGATCTGCATGGGGAACGTGTTGGGCGGCCCCACCAACGTCTGGTTGGGAACGGTTACTTGGTAGACGACGTCCACCGGCACGAAATGGATGATGGCGCGATTAACGTTATAGCCCTGCCAACCGGCGTCGTCGTAAATCTTGAAAATCACGTCCTCGGCGGTGCGGTAAGACAGGGTGAAGTTTACGATGCCTGACGGGTCCATCCGGAACATGTTGGGCCGGGCGGAGTCCACCGGGTTGGGGTTATAGAGGTTGGCCGGGTCCAAGGGCTGGAGGTCGGGCGTCATGGGCACCACGTAAAAGTTGCCGGACTCCCCCGTCACCAACCCGAGCCGATTGACGCCGTCGAAACGGTAGAGGGCCACCGCCACGCGGAAGTCCCGGGGCGGCCCCGTATAAAATTGATCGTAGTTCATGTCCAATGTGGCCTCGTACACCTGGCCGCTGACGGGAATGACCACGGACTGGGTAAATATGTCGGGCCGGGAAACGTCCTGGGCCGTCACTTTCACCGACGGCGGCAGGTTCAAGCTCACCCCGCTGATCTGGCAGATGCCGTTGATGAACGCCGCCGTGGAAAGGCCCACCAAGGACCCGTCGTCCGCGGTCAATTTCACGACCTTGACGTTGGGATCGCTCACGGATTGGACCAAGTTCCAGTAACGATCCACCGCCAGCACGTTGACGGTGAAGGGCTGCTTGGCGGCCTGCGTCACGAGGCCGGTGGAGTTCTTTCCGGTGTCCGACGGAACGCCCGGCGCCGCGATCTCGCCCGGCGCGAGGATTTGCACCTTGGAGTAGACCCCGGGGCCCACCACGAAGTTGGCGGAGCCCTGAACGCTGAACCCCGCGATCGTCCCCGTGCCGATGATGACCACGGACTCCGCCTTGGTGTAGCTCTCATTGAAAATCGCCTCACCCTGGCTCAAAGACACTTGCTTGATCGGATAAGTCCCCGCGGCGAGGTTCCCCCCCGCCTCGAAGTGAATGGCCACGTTGTGGTCCAGGCTCCGGATCACGTTCTGGTCGTATATGGTGTCGTAGAGCTTGAGGGAAACGCTGAAGATGTCGTCGGTGGTCGTCTGCGCCGGCGCAGTGAGGACGTATTTCAGCCCGTTGGGTTGCACGCTGATGTTTTGGGAAAAAGCGATGCGGTTGAAGGTGTCCGTCACGCGAATTTGGATGGGCTCCACGTAATCGTAGTGCTGCGTCACCGTCACGGTGCCGTTCAACAGCGAGGCGGTGGAAATGCCGATGGGAAGGAGGGCGGCGGTTCCGTCGGGACGCAGCGCGGTCAGAAACACGTTTTGGTTGAAAGCCCCCGGGAGGCCGGTGGCGGGGTCGATCAGTTTGATTTGCATTGGGAACGTCTGCCCGACCGTGATGGTCGAAGGGACGGTGATGTCGAAGTGGGCCCCGGGCGTCACCGGGACGTCGGAGTAAGAGGATTTATTCGAGGCGGAGTCGTCGGCGGCGGTCACGCGGACCAGGGGACTCCCGGTGATCCCGCGGAGATAAAGGTTGGAGACGGTGGCGGAGCCGCTGTTCACCACCAGCCCGCTCAGGTTCAGCGCTCCGTCGGAAGACGTTAATTGGATGTCGCCCCCGGAGAAGGCGGTGTCGGTGTTGTAGTAGTTGTCGCACTCCAAAATGGTGAACGTGGTGAGAGTGTTGGCCACGATGGAGTTGGGCGACCCGTCTTTCCCGGTGGCGGAGCCGGGGCGGTAATTCTCTCCCGGCGCCAAGAGCAGCAGTTTGCCGTTCCCGGCGGTGGTGGAACCGCTGTTGATGGTCACGGTGGAAACGCTGTTGAACCCTCCGCTCGCGGCGACCAAGCGCTGGGGCCCGGCCGTAAATAGGTAGATAAACTTGGTGGCGTACCCGTTGGCGATGGTGACGGGGTTGCCCCGGAAATCCGAATACCCGTCCGGGCTGGAGAGGGTGGCGGACCCGCTGTAGTCGATGCGGTTGCCGTGGTTGTCCACCGCGTAAATCGACACGCCGACGGCGTCGCCCGCGACCTTGGCGTCGGGTGTCCCGGACTTGAACGGCGGAAATCCTCCGGGCTGAAAAGTTTCTCCGGGGAGGAGAACGACGATCCCGGAGAACTGGGCGTCATCCTCGAACACGCTGAAGGGGTCGCTGAGGCCCTGCTTCTGGGGCGGGAGGTTGAAGTAAGCCTCCACCTGGAGGTTGTCCGGGCCGGAGCCCATCTGTTGGCCGGCGTAGTTCACCGTCACGGGCACCGTCATCACGCCACCGCTCACCGGGTTGGCGACGAACGTCACCGTCGTCGGAGAAATGACTCCGGGGTAGCCGACGACGGCCCCGGCGCTCAAAAGCTCCAAATTGACGATCCCTCCGAAGTTCCGGGCGATGTTGCCGTACTGGTCGTACGCCGTCACCGTCAGGTTGAACGAATTGCCGTCGTTCACGTTCTGCGCCCCGGTCAGGGTGAAATGGTCCAGCTGCCCCGCCTGCACGTCCACGGTGACGGTCGTGGTCTCTCCGTTGGAGACGTCATGGGCTTGGACGACGTTGCTCCCCAACGTTTTCAACGTCATGCTTTGCGGGAGGATGGCGCCGGTGAACTGAAAGGGGTTGGGCGACGGGAAAACGGCGGTTCCCCCCACCGGGGTCGGCAACGAGAACTGAATTTTCGGCCATCCGCCCGCGGGAGGGTTCACCAAGGGGTTGAAATAATCGTCCGTCAAGTAAGCCGTGAAGTTGAAGGGGCCGTTCACGAACTCCGGCGACACGGCGCCCGTTTTACCGTCGGACTCGGCGGGGTTTCCGGGAGAAAGCGCCTCCCCCGGCAGGACCAGGACCACTTTGCTGTAGGGCCGGGGATACACCGTGAAGAGGTCGCTTTGCCCCGTCAAGGACAAAGAGCCGATGGAGGCGGAGATCCTCTGCTGCTGCGGGTAGGCGGTCCGCAGGCGGATATTGGTCACCGTCAAGGGCCCCCCGGAGGGGTCCATGGTCAGGCCAGTGGTCGCATCGATGAACCCGGTGGGCGACGCCAGGGTCAACACGCGTCCCGACGGCACGGACACCACGTTCCAACTGGCGTCCACCACGCGGATGTCGGCGGAAATGAGGTCTCCGGCGGTGAAGGTGTTGGGAGTGCCGGTGTTCCCCGGCCAGGCCCCGTCCAAAAATGTTTCCCCGGGCAGCGTCACGAATATCTGGGCCGCCGGGCCGGCATCCACGCGGAAGGTGTTGGAGTCGGCCGCGCGTCCGTTCCCGTCGTCCACGTGCAATGAAGCGATGGGGTTGGCCACGGCCTTGGTGACCAAAACCGACCCCGTCCACCGCCCGTTCACGAACTGAATTTGCGTCTGCGGCCCCGCCACGGCCTGGTTCACGTCCACCGTGCCGAGCCCCAGGGAACAGCTGACCGTGGCCGCGGAATTGTAGGAAGTGACCAAGTTACCCAAGGCATCCACCGCCTGGACCGTGACCGTGAAAGGAGACACCGCGGAGCGCGGAGAGGTAATCGTGCTGATGGTATAGTTGGCGGCGGCGGCGCTGTTGACGGGGATGGAGCTGGAGTCCGACGTTCCTTTCTTGCTTTCCGATGCTTGAATGGTGTGGTTGACGCCCGACACGACGAGGGTAAATAGACCGTTCATGGCGTCCTGGTTGCCGGTGGTGATCTGTCGGGAGGCCGGCACGGTATCGGTGGCGGGGTGGGTGACAGAAACGTAGGTGACCGTCACGGGATACAGGGTCGGCTCCGGGTTCCGGTCCGGACGGATGGGGTTGTTGTATTGGTCCTCCAACCATGCCGACACTCCCACGATGGGGACCCCCGCCGTCGCCGCGGAAGCCTGTCCCGTTTTTCCGGACCCGGTCCCGGGCGTCAGGGTTTCCCCCGGAAACGTCAACAAAATATGGTTGAACACGTTGGGCTCGATCGTCACGCTGACCTGCCCGTGGGACAACGTGGCCTGGCCGGGATAAAGTTTCCGGGCGGTGGCGGTGATGGTGTTGTCCAGGGAGCCGATGGTCGTGCCCAGCAACGTCACCGTGGCCACCGAGACCCCCTTCACGAACGTCGCGCCGGAAATATAGGTCCCGCCGTTCACCACCGCGCCCCCCACCGCCGCCGACACGTCCACATCGTCATGGAACGCCTGAACCACGGCGCCAAAACTATCCCGCGCCGTGACGGTGACCAGAAATGGAACCCCGGCCTTCCCGGTAAAGGGCGCCACCGGGGGATCCAGGGTGAACTGGGACACGGTCCTATATATGGTCACCGACTGCTGCCCGTTCACCGAGGAGTCGTTGGATTTTTCCACCCGAAGCACGAAGGTCCCCGGAGCGGCGGCGCCCCCGGCGTAGAGAGAAAAAGTCGAAAGCCCTGTGATGGGCGTTCCATTGACCAGGTCGTTGGGGGTCACGGTAACGCCCGCGGGCAAGTTCACGAATTTGACTCGATGGGAGGTGGTGTTATCCGGGTTGCCGAATTCGTCCAACGGCTGAACCGTGACCATCAGGCTGGTGTCCCCGATCATGACCGACGCCGGCGCTGAGAGGGAATAACTGGTCACAACGGCATGGAGCGGCCTTCCCAATAGAAGGAAGGAAGCGAACAATAATAGAGACTTCGTCCCATTTATTTTTTTCATTTCTTGAACGATGTCCATGCAACGAAAAGTCAAGGTGATCTTTGAACCTTCGGCCGCGCTCTTCTAAGTATAAGGGAATACGGCGTTCTGGCAAGGACGGTCCAAGATTTATCAGGAAGGAAGATCTCCCCCGGGGGCAAGGAATATTCCATTTCCCCCGGCGGAAGCGGACGGCGGTTCAGGAGAAGGAAACTTTGACGCCCTTGCGTTCTTCGGGATTCTCGACTTGGAAGAGCTCGGCGGCCTGGAAGTTACCGAACCCAGCGATGACGCTGCCGGGGAACTGCTCCCTCGCCGTGTTGTAGATCATCACCGAGTCATTGAACGCTTGGCGGGCGAAACTCACCTTGTTCTCCGTCGATGTCAGCTCCTCCATTAGGCTCATCATGGTTTGGTTGGCCTTGAGGTCGGGATAGGCCTCGTGGAGGGCGAAGAATTTGCCCAAAACCGCCGTCAAACCCGACTCAGCGCCGGAAAGGGCGTTCACGGCGCCGGGAGCGTCGGGGTTTTTGGAAGCCGTCTGGAGGGCGGACTGGGCGGTGTTACGCGCCGCGATCACCGCTTCCAGCGTCTGCCGCTCGTGGGCCATATATCCCTTGGCGGTTTCCACCAGGTTGGGGATCAGGTCGTACCGGCGCTTCAGTTGAACGTCGATCTGGGCGAAGGCGTTCTTGAA
>PMLF01000264.1 GCA_003158755.1 Elusimicrobiota bacterium
GAGCGGCGCGATGCCACTCAACGATTTCATTCCCCTTCTTCCGTCAAAGATGAATCAACGACTTCCTCCGCCGGGCTGACGCCCGACCAACAAAAACTCATCGCTCAGCTTCCCTCGGGGCTGGACCTCCGCCTCGGCGCCGAGGAAATCACCTCCGCCCTTCCCGGGGAACCTCGCGCCGCGCCGACCCGTTCGCCCGGAAAAGCCATGCCCTGGCTATCGGAGGCGATTTTGCCCTACGGGTCCGTGTTGGACGTGTATCTTTCCAAGACGCCCGGCGCGCCTTTGGTGGTGCACATTCAAGACGCCCACGACGTGGAAGAGGCGCAACGAAACATGTCCGCCATGATCCAGGGACTGCAGAAGGCGCGCGGCATCAACTTGGTGGGTTTGGAGGGCGCCACGGGCGCCTTCGCGGTGGAGCCCTACCGCGCCTTCCCCGATGCCGCCGTCACCCAAAGCGTGGCCGATTACTTCCTGAAGGAAGGATACATCGGCGGGCCGGAATACGCCGCGCTTACCGCCTCCGAACCGCCTTTATTGTGGGGCATCGAAGACCCCGCTCCCTACGAACGGCACATCCAGTCCTTCAAAGACTCCCTCAAATACAAACCCGCCGTCCATCAATTCCTTTCCGAAGCGGAAAAATCGGCCTCGACGTTGAAGGGGAAGATTTATTCCCCCGCGCTCAAGGACTTCGACGCCCGCGAATCGGCGTATAAAAGTCGCGGCGAAGGACTTGGCCCCTACGTCAAATACTTGTTGAGCGTCGACGCGGGCCGAGGAGGGGAGTTCCTCAACCTGCGCCTGCTGCGAGACGCTCTGGCGTGGGAAGAATCGTTGGACTTCAAGCGGGTGGAGCGCGAACGGGCCGAACTCGTCGAGCGGATGGCCGAAACCTTTCCCAAGGAACGGTTGAAGCTCCTCGTCGACCAAAGTTTGGTCTATCGCTCGGGGCGGATGACCTACGGCGACTACTACCGTTTCTTGCGCGGCCTGTGCAAAGACGGCGGAATATCCCTGAACGACTACGGCCAGTTGGACAGCTACATCACCTACGTGCAGTTGAGCGAGCGCATCAACCGAAACGATTTGTTGGGGGAACTGTCGCGGCTGGAGGAGCGGGTTCCGGAACTCCTGGCGAAAACGCCGGAACAACGAAAATTGGTCTCCGCGTCCCGACATCTCCTGTTGCTGGAGCGGTTGACCGATCACCGGATGACGCCGGCCGATTGGGCCTATTACGTTCAACACAAAATCGACGTATTGGACGCGGCGTCGGAATTGAAAGCCGCCGCCTCGTCCTTGGCCGAGCCTTTCGACTCGCCGGGCGCGCCCAATGATTTCCCGGCGATGATCGCGCCCTTCGAGGGGTTCTGCCTCTACGCCCTGGCCCGCAATTCGACGTTGGTGGACAACCTGTTGGCCGAGGCGGGCCGGAGGAAAGCGTCCGCCGCCGTGCTGGTGGCGGGCGGCTTTCACACGGAAGGGTTGACGCAACTCCTTCGAGCCAAAGACGTTTCCTACATCGTCGTCACGCCCAAGATCGACAAAATTCCCGAGGGGCAAAATTCCCTGGACGTGCTGGCCCGCGATCCGGTGCCGTTGGAAAAACTTTTCGCGGGCCAGGTCATCAATCTGGCCCCGCCGCGGATGATGGGTACGAGCACGGCGAATATGCCGGGGATGCGGTTTCGCCTCGTCGCCTGGATCCGCGGGTTCGTGGCTCTGTCGGCCGTAGGCCTGGCGGCGTCGCGGCCGGACGTGCCTTTGTCCGTTTTGGAAGCCGCCTCGCAAGGGTTGCCGGGCGGCTTGGGGGCGGTGAAGGTTTACGTCGATAAAGGGCCGGTCGCCGATTCGCAATCCATCAAGTTGGATTTCAGGAGTTTCGGAGAGATGACCGGCGCCAACGTCCGAGTGGTGGTGGTGCCCGGCGACGGGAAGAACTATCGGGTGACGTTGAATCAAAGGACCATCAAACCGGTTACTATGTCGATTGTCGACCGGGATGGAAAAGTAATTCAAAGGACGTTCTTCATTTTGAAAAGCGGGCGCTGGGCCTCGGGATGGTGGACTGTTCGGGAGTGGTGGAAGGCGGTCCGGAGGGCCTTCGCTCGTTTGTGGAATTGGATTATTAATCGTCGGACGGCGGGGGTTGAAGCTCCTGTTGAAAGGCCGGCGGCGCCCCCCATCGCTCCGCCGGCCCCGATGCCGGTTTCCACCGAGAGGCCTTCATCGTCCGGTTCGACCGGAAAATATGTCCAGATCAGCGTCCCGATGAGGGTCCCCGGCGCGCAAGATCCGAAAAAGGGCGTCGTTCAATTTCAGAGGCGTAATTTGAATACCGGGAAGATCGGAACGGTTGCGGTCAAGGCGCGGCTGGAGAAACGGGCCGACCTGGTTGACTTGTTTCAGAAACCATACGGCCACAAAAACCCCACGGTGAACGCCGTCCTGGACGAGTTCGACAAGGTCTTCAAAGGGTACGTGCTCGTGTTGGAGGACGGCCCCGTCGGAGGGATCGGCGTCGGCCGCGACCTCCCGTCGGCCCTCGTGGCCGTTTCCGAAAAGAACCGGGAAAGTTTCTGGGCGTGGTTTCAAGTCATCGCTAACGCCTTGCGGGTCGAACCTGAATTGATATTGAAGGGGCTTTCTCCGGAAACCCTGGGCTGGTATGCCCAGCGCATCAAAGAAGATGGTCGCCGGGGGATGAAAATTAATTACGCCATCCGCGCCCTGCAGTGGGAGGCCTTCGGCGCCGCGTCGTCACAAGAAGTGGCAGTGACGGAGGAAATGACCGATTCCGTCGCGGGCGAATTCGAGACGGCGGCCCCGGCCGGGCGGGCCGGTTCCGCAGCGGCGGGAATAGTCGGGCGTCCGGAGAGCGTCGTCGTGGCTCCGGCCTATCTCCGTGAGGTCCAAGCGCGGGATGAGGAGGAAGCGACTCAGCGGATGGCGTCCACCGGAAGGATCGAGTCGGGCGGTTTTAAACGTGCGGGTGTTTCCGGCGAAATAATAAAGTCGGTCCCCTCTCGACGGTCCGAAACGGTGGCGCGTCCGGAAAGCGTTGTAGTGGCTCCCGGCTATGCTCGCGAAATCAGGGAGGAAGAGGCTGTGCGCCTCATGCCGCTCAGCTTGCAGGCGTTTTTGCCCAAAGGGGTATTGGGAAAAGGGGGGGTCGGAAAAGTTTATAGATTTATTCTTCCCTTTTTCGGTCGCGTGGCCGTCAAGGTTGGGAATATTTCGGAGCCGAGGGGTTCCCCTCAACCCATTCGGAGGAGTTTTGAAACGGAATACCGTGTTTCCAGGGCGCTTCAGGAGATGACCGCAGGAACTCCCGTTTCCCGGCATTTTCAAAAGGTTTACGCTCAAAGAATGGTCGGATTGGAGGCTCCGCTGCCCTATATGGTGGGGGAGGAGATCGACGGAGTCACGCTGTTGGATGAAGCGAAATCGGCGCCTAATGGAAGGTTCCCGATTTGGAGAGCATTCTGGACGGCGTCGGAGGTTTTGGAATCTCTCGACGTGTTGCACCAAAGGTTTTTGCACCGGGACATCAGATTCGGCAACATGATGGAAAGGAGGGATCCGGTCATCGGCGGCCATGGCATCGTGCTGATGGATTTAGGTTCCGCTCATGATAAAAACGCTCCCATCGACCCCGACGAAAAATTGAGCGGTAGTCCGTTTTATATGGCGCCGGAAATTTTGGACAAAGAGGCCAAAATCCGTTTCTCGACGTCTTCGGACGTTTACGCCTTGGGTGTTTCCCTTTACGCGATGCTGACGGGGAAAGTATGGCCGGAAGGTTATACCGAAGAGCTTTGGTTGGCAAAAAAAGTTCACGATCCTTACGGAGCGGCCCAGGATTTGCTGGATTCCGTGAATTCATTGGATTTGCCGGCGGAAGCGCAGAAGATCTTACAGTTCGCGTTGGCCCCTCGTCCGGAGAACCGATATGGCACCGCCGTCCAAATGCGGGCGGACATCCGTTCGATTGACTGGTCTCTTGATTTCGCCAAGAGCGTCCTTTCGCAAGGGCCTGTCATTAACAATGTCCGCGCCGCCGCGTGGGCAGCAAAGGCCCGCGGCCTTAATCCTCCGGAGGTTCCTTTGGCGGCGGCCGGCGAAGCGGACCATTTTCTTCCGTCGGATATGGAAGCTGAAGAAACGCCGGCGCGCCTGACGCCTCCCGCGTTGCCCCCCGCCATCCTGCTTCATGATATGACCGAGCATGCGACGCCGGAGGGAGACGTATCGGTGAAACCTCCGCCGATACCAACTATTGCCGGGCTTCCCGTCCATCCCCTCGTGGTAAAGGGATTGATGCCCTCCAAAGCCAAAGCCGAAGCCAAAACGGTGCCGATAAGGAGACCTTTGACCCGGAAGTGGGAGCGTCCTTCGGGCGTTCCGACGGATTTGGGATTGACGTTTGTGGTGATTCTCTGGAGCTTAATATTTGTCATGGCGCTGGCCGTGGTCCCGGAGGTGTTATCCGACCCTCGGGTTGCCGCAAAAATCGGGGAACTGTGGTTGCGCGCTTCCCCCTTCATCCAGTGGGTGACGGCGGGATTGGTGTCCATGATCCCTGTGGGGTTGTTGGACGCGCTGGTGATGTCCTTTTGGCGCCGGCGCCAGGCCCAAGCACGGGCCGCGGCGTTGATGGGCGAGTTGCCGAAGTTGAGGGAGGTGGTCGGAAATCTTTTGCCTCGGGAGGTGAACGTTAAAGGGGAGGTTGTCCAGGGACGGGTCACCTTGACTTTGCTGTTGAACGGCGAAAATCCCGATTTCGATACCGGCGCTCGGAGCCGGGAAAGACTTTTGTCTCCGGCGGCCACCGCCGATCTTAACGATCGTCAGAAGTTCGGCGATGATCCCGCTTATTTGGTGAGGGAACTTCAAGCTCGGGTGATAGAGGATAAAATTTGGTTGAGCGAAAACTTCTCCGACGCTCAAGCGACGTCGGCGGCGCGCCGGTTGGGCGCCCACGTGGGATTGCTGTGGGGGCTCTTTACGGTCACCAACACTCCGGAGAACGAGGAGATATTGGCCCGGTATTTGACGGGTCTGGCCAATCTGGTGATGAATGGAACCAATAATTCACCCCAAGCCCTGCGCCGCTTTTTGGCCGACGTGTGGATGGGAAAAGAAATCATCGCCCACGTCGCTCGAGCCGTCCAGGTGTCCGATGTGGACCTCACGGAAGATGTCGACCAAGCGGTATTGCCGGTGGTCCACATCCCCGGGCGCGCGAATTCCAACGATCAGGGTTTCGCTTTGGACGCGCTGGAGGCGCAAATCAGGAAAGCGGAGACCGCCGGCGCATCCGGCCGTTTCCACTTAATCGCGGCGGTCATCGATGAAAAGGCTTTGGCGCCGAGCTTGACGGGGCGTTGGGGAGAGTTGAAGGATCGTCTAGCCAATCTGAGGGGAAGGGTGGTCAATGAATCCGACGTGGCCAATTCCGAGGGCCGGTATGATTTGGATCAAACTTTGAGAGCGTTGGGCGTGAATCCCGATCCGGCGAACCTACGGATTGCCGTCCTCTCGCCCCTGTTGGGCGATTGGCGCATGAGCCCGGCGCTGGCCGCCGTGACACAGTTGTTGCAGATCATCGGAAAAATGGCGTTGGTCGTGGAAAGCGATGAATTCGATAAGATGACGACGCAGGCGGATAAAATCGCCACGCAGGCTTAGTTCCAGTCGGGATAGGCTCCTAACGTCGGACGGCGGGCGCGGCCCCGCCGGTTGTTCTTCCCTTCAATTACTCGTACCGGTATCCGATTCGCTCGATGGTCTTGATCTTCTCTCCCATCTTGGAAATCTTTTTTCTCAGGCGGCCGACGTGGACGTCCACGGTGCGGGTGTTCTCGAAATATTCGTGGCCCCAGACGGTCTCGGAGAGTTCCTCCCGGGTCATCACCTTCCCTTGGTTGCGCATGAGGATGACCAGG
>PMLF01000206.1 GCA_003158755.1 Elusimicrobiota bacterium
TAAGAGAAAACAAAAAAACCCTAATCCAACCAATCCGAAGTGTTTTCAAGGGTGGAGAAGGGTTGAAAAGTGATGCTGTGGATATCCTAAATTAACCCGCATGCGTTGTCAAGCATTCGTCAAGAAATTTACATGCGCTCGTCATCGTCGATGAATTTAACGAGAATCGTCGGAAGAATTTTGTTTCTTCGCGGCGGCCGATAAAAGCGGTTTCAAATATCGTCCGGTATGGGAGGACGGATGGACGGAAACGTCCTCGGGCGTTCCCTCCGCGACGACGGTCCCGCCGGCGCCGCCGCCTTCGGGACCGAGGTCGANNACGTCCAGGTTGTGCTCGATGATGAGCACCGTGTTGCCTCCCTCGACCAAGCGCTGGAGAACTCCCAGAAGTTTTTCGACGTCGACGAAATGGAGTCCGGTCGTGGGTTCATCCAGGATGTAGACCGTGCGGCCCGTGGCTCGGCGGCACAGTTCGGCGGCCAATTTCACCCGCTGAGCTTCGCCGCCCGAAAGGGTGGTGGCCGGCTGGCCCACGGCGGCGTACCCCATTCCCACGTCGACCAGCGTTCCCAGAATTCGCGAAACGGCCGGCACGTTTTCAAAGAATAAAAAAGCTTCCTCCGCCGGCATGGCGAGGACGTCGGCGATAGATTTTCCCTTGAAGGTCACCTCCAGCGTTTCCGCGTTGAAGCGGCGTCCCTGGCATTCCTCGCACTTCACGTAGACGTCCGGCAGGAACTGCATGGAGATGCGGATCGTTCCGTCGCCCTGGCAGGCTTCGCAGCGGCCGCCTTTGACGTTGAAGGAAAAGCGGCCGGGCTTGTAGCCCCGCCGGCGGGACTCAGGCAGTTGAGCGAAGAGGTCGCGGATGGGCCCGAAGGCTCCCGTGTACGTGGCGGGGTTGGATCGGGGTGTTCGCCCAATGGGCGTCTGGTCCACAACCACCACTTTGTCGACGTGCTCCAAACCTTTCAAACCCCGGTGGGCGCCCGGATCTTCTTTGGCGCCTTGGAGTTTTTGAGCCATGGCTTTTTCCAAAATGTCTTGCACGAGGGTGGATTTGCCCGAACCGGAAACGCCCGTCACCGCCACGAAAAGTCCCAAAGGGATTTTCACGTCGATGTTTTTCAAATTATGTTCGGACGCTCCCAGGATTTCAAGGAACGCCTTGCCGGGCGGCCGGCGATGGGCGGAGACTTCGATCCGCCGGTCCCCGCGGAGGAACGCGGCGGTGAGGGAGGCGGGATTTTTCAACAGGTCCCGGAGGACGCCGGAGGCCACGACCTTTCCCCCGTGGGCGCCCGCGCCCGGGCCCATATCGATGACCCAATCGGCCGCGCGGATGGTGTCCTCGTCGTGCTCGACGACGATCAACGTGTTGCCCAGGTCCCGAAGGCGCTTCAAAGTGGCCAAGAGGCGGTCGTTATCCCGAGGGTGCAGCCCGATGGTGGGCTCGTCCAGCACGTACATGACTCCCACCAGCCCCGAGCCGATCTGAGTGGCCAGGTGAATGCGCTGGGATTCGCCCCCGGCCAAGGTCGCCGATTCCCGGTCCAGGGTCATGTAATCCAGGCCCACGTTCACGAGGAACGAGAGCCGGGCCCGGACTTCTTTCAGCACTTGCTTGGCAACCGCCTGTTCCCGGCCGTCCAGGGACAGGTTTTCGAAGAAATCGCAGGCTTCCTTCACGCCCATCCGCGACACGTCGTTGATGGATTTATCGTCGATGGTCACGGCCAGGGCTTCGGGCTTGAGCCGGGCTCCCCGGCAGTCGGGGCACAGACGGCTCCTCATGAACCTTTCGCGGACGTCCTCCTTGACGAAGTCCGACTCCGACTCTTTGTAGCGGCGTTCCAAATTACCGACGACGCCTTCAAAGTTTTTCTCGTTCCGGCTCCAGGGGGATTTGTGCTCCACCCCGCCGTACAGGAGGATTTTCCGTTGGACGGGAGACAGCGTCCGCCAGGGTTTGTCCATGGGGATCTTGTGCCGCCGGCAGACCTCCTCCAGAATTTCATCGTAATACCCGGCCCAGGATTTTTTCCAGCGGTTGGTGCGGGTGGTGACCGGGTCCGACCAGGCGGCCAAAGCGCCGTCCCTTACCGTCCGGTTTTCATCCGGGACGACGAGGTCCACGGCGATCTCCAGCTTGACGCCCAAGCCGTCGCACGTCGGACAGGCGCCGTAGGGGCTGTTGAAAGAGAAGAGTCTCGGTTCCAATTCCGGTAGGCTCACGCCGCATTCCGGGCAGGCCAGGCGTTCCGAGAAAAGGACATCGTCTTTGGCGGCGCCGTTCATGGGCGAGACGATCAGAAGACCCCGGGATTCTTTGAGCGCCGTTTCGATGGAATCCGCCACCCGCTGTCGTCCGGTTTCCGACACCGCCGCCCGGTCCACGACCACGTCGATCGTGTGTTTCTTATACCGGTCCAACGTGATTTTTTCCTGGCCCAGCTCGACGATTTTGCCGTCGACGCGCGCCCGGGAGTATCCCTGTTTCCGAAGTCGTTCGAAGAGCTCGTCGTACGTTCCCGGCCGCCCGGTGACGAGCGGGGCCATGATTTGCACGTTTTTGTCCGCAAAGGTCCGAAGGACCTCCTGGATGATTTTCGAGGCGGACTGGGGTTGAATAGGCTTCCCGCATTTGGGGCAATGGGGCCGGCCCGCCCGGGCGAAGAGGAGGCGGAGGTAGTCGTAAATCTCGGTAACCGTGGCCACGGTGGATCGGGGGTTATGGGATGGGGCCCGCTGTTCGATGGCGATGGCCGGGGAGAGCCCCTCGATCAAGTCCACGTCCGGCTTGTCCATGAGCTCCAGGAACTGCCGGGCGTAGGCGGAAAGGCTTTCCACGTAGCGCCGCTGCCCTTCGGCGTAGATGGTGTTGAAGGCGAGGGAACTCTTGCCGGACCCTGAAGGACCTGTAATCACCACCAGCTTATCCCGGGGAATGTCGACGGAAATATTTTTGAGGTTGTGTTCGCGCGCCCCGCGGACGCGGATGAAAGGCTCGGTCATTTCCGATATTTTACTTTCTTACGCGGGCGAGCGGGGAGCGGGAGGAATGCTTTTCCGATCCTATTCATACGACGATTTCCTGTGAAAAACGCCGGGGGCGATTCCGATATTGCTGGAACCGCCCCCAACCGTCATAAGATGAGTGTTTTAATCAGCAGCAGATGTCGTGGCCGCGGACCGTCTGACGGCCGTTGGCCTTGCAGCGCTTCACGGCTTCGTCGATGGCGCTCGCCACCGTGCAGTTGACCGCGTCGATGACGTCGCCCGAGGACCGGAAACCTTTCTTCGAGATCGCGTCCTTCACCTTGGATTTCATCACGAATTCCGCACCGCTCTTTCCTTTCGCCATGGGCACACCTCCGATTAATTGGAAACTAAACGACGAACCTACAAAATTTCAGGTTCCCAACCGCGCCGCCAAGGCGTCCATTTCCCGGAGGAAGGCGGACGGCAGCCGGTCGCCGAAGATCGCAAAATATTCCCGGAGGGCCGCCAACTCCCCGCGCCATTCGGCGGAGTCCACCGCGAGGAGCGCCTTGACGGCGTCCCGGGAAAGGTCCAGGCCGCGCAGCGGCAGGGAGTCCGGCGCGGGCACTTCCCCCAAAGGCGTCGTCTGCGACAGGGCGCGGCCGCTGCAACGTTCCAAGATCCAGACCAGGACCCGAAGGTTTTCGCCGAATCCGGGCCAAAGGAATTGATCGTCGGAACCCTTGCGGAACCAATTGACCCGGAAGATCTTGGGCGGCCGGGAGAGCTTTCGGCCGATCGACAACCAATGGTTGAAGTAGTCCCCCATGTTGTATCCGCAGAAAGGCAGCATGGCCATGGGGTCCCGGCGGGCGGTGCCGACGACGTGGTCCTGGGCCGCGGCCGTCACTTCGGAAGCCGTGGAAGCCCCGGTGAACACGCCGTGGATCCAGTCGAAGGTTTCGTACACGAGGGGTTCGGTGTGGGCCCGCCGTCCTCCGAAGAGGATCGCGTCCAGGGGCACGCCTTGAGGGTCCTCCCACTTGGAGGAAAGGGCGGGGCATTGGCGCAAGGGTGCCGTGAACCGGCTGTTGGGATGGGCCGCCGGCGTCGTCGACGCGGGCGTCCACGGAAGACCCTTCCAATCCAAAGCTTCCTTCGGAGGCGGGTCATCGTGGCCTTCCCACCACGCCGTGCCGTCCGGACGGAGGGCGGTGTTGGTGAAGACGGTGTCCCTCGCGATGGTTTCCATGGCGACGGGATTGGTGCGCTGGTTCGTGCCGGGGACCACGCCGAAGAGTCCGGCCTCGGGGTTCACCGCCCACAAACGTCCGTCGGGACCGGGACGCAGCCAGGCGATGTCGTCCCCGACGGTCCATATCCGATAGCCGTTCAAGGCGGCGGGAGGCACCAGCATGGCCAGGTTCGTTTTCCCGCAGGCCGAAGGGAACGCGGCGGCGAGGTATTGGGTGCCTCCGTGGGGGCTCTCCACGCCCATGATGAGCATGTGTTCGGCCAACCAACCTTCCTGACGGCCCATGGAGGAAGCGATCCGGAGGGACAGGCACTTCTTTCCGAGGAGGGCGTTGCCGCCGTAGTCGGAGCCCGTGCTCCAGATGAGGCGTTCCTGGGGAAAGTGGCAGATGAACTTTTGATCGTCCTTCAGCTCGACGGTGGCGTGGAAACAGCGGATGAAATCGTCGGAATCGCCCAGATCGTCCCAGGCGGCCGCGCCCATGCGCGTCATCACCCGCATGGAGATCACCACGTACCGGCTGTCCGTTACCTGCACGCCCACCTTACGGAAAGGCGAGCCCGACGGGCCCATGACGAAAGGGATCACGTACATCGTCCGCCCCTTCATGGCTCCGTCCGAGACGGCGGTCAACTTGCGCTTGGCTTCCTCGGGCGCCATCCAATTGTTGGTGGGACCGGCGTCGTCGCGGTTGGGGCAGCAGATGAACGTCTTCTTCTCCGTGCGGGCGGTGTCGTTGGGGGAAGAACGGCGCAGATAAGAGCCGGGATGCCGGTCCGCGTTCAGGGGGATGAGTTCCCGCTGAAGCAACATCTCCGTCGTCAGGCGCCGGCGCTCCTCGTCGGAGCCGTCGCACCAGACCACGTGGTCGGGGCGGAGGAGTTTCGCGCATTCCTCCACCCAGGAACGGACGTATGCATTCGGTGTGCCCATGGGGTTATCTCTCTCGGGGAAGGTCAGGACCAAACGGTCTCTTCACCGGCTTCGCGCTTCACCTTCTTCACCGGGAAAAGGTCGCCGACGATTTCTTCGGGCTTGAACCAAAGCTTGATCTCCCGCTCGGCGTCTTTGGCGTCGGAGGAGGCGTGGATGACGTTTTCGAACACGCCTTTGGTCGTGATGCGTCCGTAGGAACCGCGGATGGAAACCGGATCGGCCTCTTCCGGGTTGGTGGACCCGGCCAGGGCCCGAACCCGTCGGATGGCGTCGGGGCCGCGGTACACCAAGGCCATGACCCGTTGATATTCCTCGCCGTAGGGCTTCCCCTGGATGTACTCGATCAAATCGTTGAAGAAGGGTTTGTCCTTCAAGTGCCGGTAATGGTCCTCGGCCAGGGACTTGGAGACGTGAAGGACTTTGGCGCCGATGATGATGAGCCGCGCCTCGGCGAGCTTCGTGAGGATGTTCCCGGTGAGGGACTTCTTGATTCCGTCCGGCTTCACGATGACCAGGGTGTATTCGTCTTTCGGTGTGGACATAAAGGGCTCCATTTATATAATTCAGCCACGGATGATATCAAATTGTACCGTTTTTCGCGGATCACGGTTTTCGTCGGATAATTTGGTGTTTTCGAACTCCGGTCCCCGTCAAACGTATTTTAGGAAGAGGGGGCATATTTCCGGATTTGCCTCCCACAAGAAATGAAGAGAGGTGACGTATGAGTCTCGTCCTTTCCACCATGCTTCCCCTGGG
>PMLF01000345.1 GCA_003158755.1 Elusimicrobiota bacterium
GGTTCGGCCTTCGAAAACCCCAAAATTCATTTCCCGCCAGAGGGGGAATTCTTCTACGGGCCTCCTCGGGAAAATCGCCCGGGCCGACTGTTTCGCCCGGCGGAGATCGCTGGAAATCACCCGGTCGACCTTCACGCTTCGGAGTTTCCGGCCAAGAGCGGACGCTTCGCGCCGACCGACGGCGTCCAGGGGAACGTCCGTGGACCCCATAAACCGCCCCTGGGCGTTGAACCGCGTGCGGCCGTGGCGTATTAAAAGGATGCGGTTCGGCATGGAGCCAACGAGACGCGGGGATTCCCCGTGGCGGGATTTTTGTCCACGACGACCGGGGTCTTGTAGACGGTTTCGATCGCTTCGCGAGTCAGGGCCTCCCCCGGCGAGCCTTCTTTCACGATCCTTCCATCCGCCATCAGGGCGATCCGGTCGCAGTATTCGGCGGCCATGTTCAGGTCGTGTAGGACCAAGACGACCGTCAACTCCTCGTCGCGGCACAGGTTTTTCATCAGGTCGAGGATGCGGACCTGGTGGCCGATGTCCAGGTGGGAGGTGGGTTCGTCGCCGAGGAGCACCGCCGGCCCCTGGGCCAGGGCGCGGGCGACGATGGCCCGCTGGCGCTCGCCGGCGCTCAACTCGTCGATCCGACGATTCCTCAAGGGAAGAAGGTCGGTGAGCGCCAAGGCCTTGTCGACGGCGGCGTGATCGCGATGTCCCTCGAACGACAAACCTCGCAGGTGGGGGGTTCGTCCCATGAGGGCCATTTCTCCGACGGTGAACGGGAACGCGGTGGGGGCTTCCTGGGGCACGAAAGCGGTCCGGCGGCAAAATTCCCCGAGGGGCCATTGAGACAGGTCTTTTCCACAAAAAAGAATGGTTCCCTTGGCCGGCTTTAGGACGCGGCTCATGAGCCGGAGCAATGTGGACTTTCCCGAACCGTTGGGACCCAGTATCCCCAAAAAGTCACCCTTCCGTATTTCGAGGGACACGTCATGGACGACGGATTCCGCTCCGTAGCCCCCGGAAAGGGACGTTAGGCTGAACATCGTTTCCGTCATGGGCGGCTCCTTCTCATGAGGAAAAGAAAAAGCGGCGCGCCGACGGCGGCTGTGATGACGCCGATGGGGACTTCGTAAGGGGCCATGACCGTTCGGGACAAGACGTCGCAGGCCGTCAGGAACGCCGCTCCGGCCAAGGCGGAGAGCGGAATCAAAGCCTTGTGGTCGGGGCCTACGAGGGACCGCATGGCGTGGGGGACGATCAACCCGACGAAACCGATGATGCCGCAGGCGCAGATCAAAGCCGCGGTCATGAGGGCGGTGATTAAAAAAATAAACTTCTTGATCTTTTCGGCGTCCACCCCGAGGTGGATGGCTTCTTCCTCGCCGAGGCTGATGGCGTTCAATTCCCGCGATAGGAAAAATATCGAGGGGACGCCCAGCAGCACCGCGCCTCCGACGAACGCAAGCAGGCGGAGGTCGTAGACTTCCAAGCTTCCCCACAGCCACCAAAGGACTCCCCGCAGAGTTTCCAGGGAAGAAATGGAAACGAGGAAAACGATTACGGCCGAAAGGGCCATGGAAACCACGACGCCCGATAGGATCATGGATTGGGTGGAAACCCCACCGCCCTTCTCGGCCAAGCGGTAGACGATCCAAAGGCTGACGACCGCTCCGACGAAAGAGGTCAACGGGGGAAAAATACCAAGCAGAAGACCCGCCACCGCTCCCAGGCCCGCTCCGCTCGATGTGCCCAGGAGATACGGCTCGGCCAGGGGATTGCGGAGCACCGCCTGCAGCGCCAGACCCGCCACCGTCAGACCTCCTCCGGCTAATACGGCCATCAAAATACGAGCCAACCTTAGCTGGAGGATTGGGCGATTATCTAGTCGGAACAATTCGCTCAAAGGAATGTTGGCGGATCCTTTTGCGATGCCCCAGCAAACGGCCGCGATGAGCAGAAGACTTGCGACCCAGGCTACTTTGCCGACGTTTCGCCTCATAAATCGCGGTCATACCGGCGAAAGCCGGTATCCAGGGTTTGANNGCCGGGGTCCAGGGTTTGAAACGGTTTTTTGAAACAAGTTTTTCAGCCTAGACCCCGACTTTCGCCGGGGTGACTAAATATATGGACCTTGCCTCTCATGGGTATAACCTCTTTTGGATTTGTTCCAATCCTTCGACGATCCTTGGGCCTGGACGGAGGATCAGGCTGGGATCTATGTCATCATATATCCGGTGATTCAGGACGGCGGGGACTTGGGACCAACCGAGGCGATTCAGGACGCGGTCCTCACCGCCTGGATAGGTCAAGATCACGCAGTCCGGTCGTCCTTGGAGGACTTCCTCGGCCGTGAAAAAGCTGTAGGGCCTGGGCGCGCCGGAAGCGATGTTGACGCCTCCTGCCAACCGGACCAATTCGTCGACGAAAGAACCATTCCCCGCGGTCATGAGCGGCGTGTGCCAGACCTCGACGAAAACCTTGGGCCGCCGCTCCTCGGGGATGGTCCGAGTGCGGGCGGTCACTTGTTCGACCCGCCGTTTCATTTGTTCCACCAGGGCCGATGCTTCCTTTTCCCGGCCCGTGAGGCGGCCGATTTCTTCGATGGAATCGTAGAGGCCGATCAGGTCGGCCGGATCGCTCACGACGACGCGGAGCTTGAGCCGTCGAAGGGCATTCACCGCGGGAGCCTGCTCGTGTCCCGTTCCGAATACGACGTCGGGCTTTAGGAGCAGAATCTTTTCGGCGTCGGGGCGGCTGAACGTACCGACTTTCGCTTTGGTCCGCGCCTGGAGCGGATGGTCGCAATAGAGGCTCACGCCGACGACCTCTTGATCCAGGCCCAGGGCGAACAGGATCTCCGTCGTGGCGGGGGCAAGGGAGACGATACGTAATGCGGCCCGACAGGGGGAAAATAGAAATAGGAAAGCGGCCGCGACTAAGGACCTATACAATTTACCCACCCTACCGCTCATGTTTCCTTCGACAAGCTCAGGATGAGCGGCGTTGTCGAAGCATGAGCTTTCGCCGCGGAAAGCCGTTCACCCTTCGACAAGCTCAGGGTGAGCGGGTTTTTCTGGTGAAGTTCTAAAAACCTTCGGATATTCATCGGAAGAACCTTATGGATAGGCCGCCCCAGAAAGTGCGGCCGGGGAGGGGATATCCGTTCAATTCCACATATCTTCTGTCCGCTATGTTCTCCAACCGGAAATAGAGTTCCGCTTCGTGGATCCTTTTCGACAACCGCGCGTCCCACACCCAATAGGAAGGCAGGCGGGTTCCGGTTTCGCCGTTGCCCGCGAAACAGCGGCTGGTGAAACGCGCCGTGGTGGAAAAAGCGAAGGCGAAGGGGAGGGGGCCTTCCAGCGTCAAACGCCCCGAATGCCGGGGGGAGTAGGACAACGTCCGGAGAGTCGACTCGCCGTCCGTCGCCCCTTCGTTCAACAGATAGGTGTAGTTGATCGATTGGCGCCATGGCCCGACTTCCCGGCGAACCTCCGTTTCGACGCCTTGGCGGATGACGCGGCCGATGTTGACTTCGGTGTCGAAGGTCACCGGTTTGGTCTGGATCAAGTCCGTCACTTCCGCCCGGAACAGGTTGGCGGATAGGACGATGGGTCCGGCTGTTTTCTGCGCGCCCGCTTCATACGTCCAGGCGCGCTCCGGTTTGAGGTTCGGGTTGCCGGAATAGGAAAAATAGTTGTCGTGATATTGACCGAAGAGATCGTCCAAAGTCGGTGCGCGGAAGGACCGCGAAACGCCGGCCGACAATTTCACGCCGGAATTCGGGGAATGGACGACGAGCAACCGGGGGCTGATCCCGCCGTTGAACCTCGAGGACCGGTCGCTGCGAAGGTTCGAGACCACGGTCCATTTGTCCGCTTCCACGGTGGATTGGGCGAAAACGTTCCAACCGGCGATCCCGTGGGAATAGCCGTTGGCGGCGTTCAAATGGTCCCGGTTGTCGACCCGGTCCCCCTGGGTTCCCCCGCCCAACGAAAACCCTTTCGGCCCGTCCCATTCCCCTTCGAGCCCTTGGGTCCATTCGTCGCGAAGCGTGTCCACCGCCGAATCGGGGTCCGTGTTCACCAGGGATTTTCCCGACGCGTAGGCCTGAAGCGACGTCCGGCCAAGGTCGCCCAGGGCGAGGGTGTGGCGGAGACGGACGAAGTCGGTTTCGGTTTCTTGGAGGTTGTGCGGCGAGGTCGCGGCCCGTTCTTTTTTTCCGTCGAACAGGGATGGGTCGAGGGCCAGGAAGCCCGGGACTCCCAAATGGGCCTCGGTGAGCCCTCCCTGAAGGTCCACTCGTCCGCCGCTCTTGAAGTCCCGGGACAGCGTGGATTGAAGCGTGGTCGCGTCGTAGGCGGAGTTGTCCCGGAATCCGTCGGTCTTGACGCGGCTCGCTCCGATGATCCCGGACGAGGGGCCCGAACCCCCGGAAAGCGCGGCGTCGGCGGAGTGTGTGGCGAACGAACCGGTCTCCGCCTTCGCTTCGAGCAAGGGGACCGAAACGACCGGGCGCTTGGTGATGACGTTGATCACACCCCCGAGCGCGTTGGCGCCGAAGACGGCGGAGCTTCCGCCCCGCACGATCTCGATCCGCTCGACGGATTCCAAAGGGATCAACGACAAATCCGGCAGGCCGAACGCCCCGTTCAAGGGGCGCCCGTCCATCAACACCAGCACTTGATCCGTTGACGACCCCCGCACCTGGACCATTTCCAGGCCGCCCAAGGCGCCGTAAGACCGGATCTGCGTCGAAGGGGAACCCTCGAGGGCTTCGCCGACGTTCCGCGCTCCGGATCGACGCAGTTCGTCGGAAGTGATGACGCTGGTTTGGATCGGCAAGCGGTCCGAGGTTTCGGCCTTGCGGGTGAGGGAAAGGAATACCGGCGCGCCGGATTCCTCCGAGTCGGCGCGGACGAACGGCGATGAAGCGGCGAGCAGGGCGAGCAGGATGAATCGTTTCATTTAGGTCCTACGATCTACGATGGCCGACGGGAGAGAGGAGAGAATAAAAAAACCAACGGGGCGGGAATCGACCGTTGGTTCATCTTCTTTGCCTTCCCGCGAAGGACTTCGTTTTATATTCCCGGAACCATCGACCGGACTTAGGATCTCGAAGATCCATCACCGTTGCGGGGCAGCGCCGGATTCTCACCGGCTTCCTTGGTTCATGGGTATGAGCTACGGGTGGGACTTTAATCGATGCAGGGGGAAGTGTCAAGGCCCGGCACCGGAAAACAATTCCGGGCGCGACCTGTTGGGGGCGGGTCTTAGACCCGCCCCTACGAGGAGACGACGAATCAACGAACCCATGATTTCTCCGGAATTGTTAACATCGGTTCCCATGCAGAACTTGAAAGACCCACTCGATCAAACGAAGGCCGACCTGGATCGGCTGGGGAGGTTTCTTTGACGTGCCCGCCAAGCGGGAGAAACTGAAAGAGCTGGAAGCCCTCACCTCGCGTCCCGCGTTTTGGGACGATCCCCGCGAAGCCCAGAAAGTCATGAAAGAGACGAACGCGATCCGTTCCGACGTGGAGCTTTTCGACCGGTTGTCCTCGCGGTTGTCGGATTTGGTCGCCCTCCACGAAATGGCGCAGGAAGCCCAGGACGAAGGCGAGATCGCGAGCGTGTCTCGGGATTTGGCGGAGCTTAAGAAACCCATCGAAGACCTCTCCACTCGAGCGAAGTTGTCCGGACCCGTGGACCGCAAGAACGCCATCGTCCTCCTGCACTCGGGCGCGGGCGGCACCGAGGCTTGCGATTGGGTGCAGATCCTTTTCCGGATGTACCAGCGCTGGGCCGAGTCCAAGGGGTTCGCTTGGGAAGTGGTGGACCTCCTCCCGGGAGAAGAGGCGGGGATCAAGCGGGTGACGTTCATGGTCAAGGGGGAGTTCGCCTACGGGTTGCTGCAATCCGAGGCGGGCGTCCACCGCCTGGTTCGGATCAGCCCTTTCGACGCGAACCAGCGGCGGCACACCAGTTTCGCCGCCTGCGACGTGTTGCCCGAACTGGACGAGGACGTGGCGATCGAAATCAACGTGACGGATTTGAGGATCGACACGTACCGCGCCGGCGGCCACGGCGGGCAGTATGTCAACAAAACCGAATCCGCCGTTCGCATCACCCACCTTCCGACGGGAATCGTGGTCCAGAGCCAGAACGAACGGTCCCAGGGACAGAACCGGGAAATGTGCTACAAGATGTTGAAGGCCAAGCTCTACGACCGGGAGATGGAGAAGCAGCGGGCCCTGGCGGAGAAGCACTACGATTCCAAGGGCGACATCGCCTGGGGTCATCAGATCCGGTCCTACGTTTTCATGCCGTACCAGTTGGCGAAAGACATGCGGAGCGGATTTGAAAGCTCGCAGATTGAAGCGGTGATCAACGGGGATTTGGATCCGTTCCTCCACGCGTATCTGGAATGGAAGTTGTCGGGGCAGCCTCCGAGGCGTAGCGCGGCGGAGTTGGAATGAGGGGACATTGGTTTTCGCTGCGGTTCGCCCTCTCCCTACCCCTCCCCCGTGAACGGGGGAGGGAAACAAGAGGCAGGCGGGAGAACCCCCTGGGGGAACTTCTTGGGATTAGGGTCGTTCCCTATAAATGGAAATGGAAAAGGGTTTGACAATGAATTTTTGGGAAGTTATGCTTCTGGGGTAGGACCGGACCATCATCGACGGAAGGGGGATGTGATGTCGAACCGTTTTACGGAACGCGCCCAGCGCGTCATCTTGATCGCTCAGGAAGAAGCCAAGAGGCTCAACCACGATTACGTGGGGACGGAACACCTGCTCCTGGGGCTCATCGCCTTGGGCGAAGGGGTGGCCGCGCAGGTCCTGGCCAACCTCGGCGTCGACCTTCGGCGCGTGCGAGCCGAGATCGAGAAGATCGTCGGAACCGGAGACAACGTGATGCTCCTGGGCGAGATCCCCTTCACGCCCCGGGCGAAAAAAGTTTTGGAGCTGGCCGTCGAAGAGGCCCAGAACATGGGCCACAACTACGTCGGCACCGAGCATTTGCTCTTGGGACTCATCCGCGAGGAAGAGGGCGTGGCCGCCCGCGTTCTCGAAAACATCGGCGTCCGCTTGGACGTGGTGCGCGAGGAAGTCATCAGCCTCCTGGGCGAAGGCCACCAAGGCGGCCCCGCCGCCCCGCCGGCTCAGCATGCCTCGTCCGGCACCGCTCCCACCAAATCGAAATCCAAGACGCCCACCTTGGACGAGTTCGGACGAGACCTGACGTTGATGGCCCGGGAGGGGAAGTTGGACCCCGTCATCGGCCGCGAGACCGAGATCGAACGGCTCATCCAGATTTTATTGCGGCGAACCAAGAACAACCCCGTCCTGATCGGCGACCCCGGCGTCGGAAAAACCGCCATCGTGGAGGGACTGGCCCAGAAGCTGTCCTCCGACGACGCGCCGGAGCTGCTCTTGGGTAAGCGCGTCATGACCATGGACCTGGCCGCCGTCGTGGCCGGCACTAAATACCGCGGCGAGTTCGAGCAGCGCTTGAAAAACATCATGGATGAGATCCGCCGCGCCAAGAACACCATCATCCTTTTCATCGACGAACTGCACACCGTCATCGGCGCGGGAGCGGCGGAAGGCGCCATCGACGCCTCCAACATGCTGAAACCCTCCCTGTCCCGGGGCGAGCTCCAGTGCATCGGCGCGACGACCTTGGACGAATACCGGAAATACATCGAGCACGACGCCGCCTTGGAGCGGCGCTTCCAGCCCATCATCGTGGACCCTCCGTCCGTCGAGGACACGGTGCGCATTCTGCACGGGCTTAAGGAGCGTTACGAGAGCCACCACAAGATCAAATATTCCGACGACGCCCTCGTCCAGGCCGCGGACCTGGCGGAACGCTACATCACCGACCGATTCCTGCCGGACAAGGCCATCGACCTGATCGACGAAGCCGGCTCCCGCGCCCGTCTGAAAGTGACCCAAAGGCCCCAGGACCTGAAAGACCGGGAACTGGAGATCGAGAAAGTCACGCAGGAAAAAGAATCCTCCATCTCCGCCCAGGAATACGAGAAGGCGGCCAAGCTCCGGGACAAAGAAAAAGAAATGAAAAAGAACCTGGAGGAGGAGCGGAAGAAATGGCGCGAGAAACGGGACGCCACCATCCCCACCGTGACCGGCGAGGACATCGCCGGGGTCGTCTCCAAGTGGACGGGCATCCCCACCCAGAAGCTCACCGAGAAGGAGCAGGACAAGCTTCTCCATATGGAAGAAGAACTGCACCGGCGCGTGGTGGGCCAGCGGGAGGCGATCGTTTCCATTTCCCAGGCCATCCGTCGGAGCCGCACGGGCTTGAAAGACCCGAAGAAACCCATCGGGAGCTTCATCTTCCTCGGCCCCACGGGCGTGGGGAAAACGGAACTGGGTCGGGCCCTGGCGGAGTTCCTCTTCGGCAACGAGGATTCCCTCATCCGGATCGACATGTCCGAATACATGGAAAAGTTTTCCGTGTCCCGGCTCATCGGGGCGCCTCCGGGATACGTGGGATACGAAGAGGGCGGGCAGCTCACGGAAGCCGTCCGGCGCAAGCCGTACTCGGTGGTGCTCCTGGACGAGATCGAAAAAGCGCACCCCGACACGTTCAATATTTTATTGCAAATCATGGACGACGGCGTCTTGACCGACAACCTGGGGCATAAGGTCAACTTCAAGAACACAGTCATCATCCTGACGTCCAACGTGGGCGCGCGGCTGATCTCCAAGGGGAAATCCCTCGGGTTCCTGGTGGCCGACGACACGGTGGCCAAGGATTATCAGTCGATGAAGGAAATCGTAATGGAGGAGGTCAAGAAAGCCTTCAACCCCGAATTCCTGAATCGGCTGGACGACATCATCGTCTTCCATCCGCTGAGCCGCGACGAGAGCCGGACCATCCTCGACATCATGCTCTCCAAGGTGGAGAAGAAGATCGCCCTCCAGGGATTCAACATCCAGTTGACCAATGAGGCGAAGGACTTCCTGGTGGAAAAAGGGTTCGACCCTAATTTCGGGGCGCGGCCCCTTCAGAGGTCGATCCAGCGCCTCCTCGAGGACCCGTTGGCGGAGGACATCCTGTCCAAGAGGGTGGCGGCCGCTTCCACGGTCTACGTCGACTTTGACGCCGAAGCTAAAAAACTCGTCTTCTCCAGCGCCCCCATACAGAAACCCGTCAAGAGCGGGTGAATGAGTTAAGAGCCTATTCTGAAATCCCCGCTCACCCTTCGACAAGCTCAGGGTGAGCGGACTTATCTAGGGCATTATTTTCGCGGGCTTTAATAATCCCACCTTTCATGCGAAGGCGCCTCTGGTTACTCATCTTGGTTTTATCGTCGGCGGCCCTAGGGGTATCCTGGGTCCTTTGGGGCGTTCCACGCGCGGAAAAGTTCCTTTACCCCAAAGTCAAAAAAATCCTGACTTCCCGCTTGCATCGGCCGGTACGCTTGGACGGAGTCCGGCTGAACCCGCTCCTCCTTTCGATCACGCTTGAAAACCTCCGCGTCCCCGCCGGAACCGGGCCGGACGCGCCGGAACTCTTCGCCTGCCGCCGATGGACCCTTTTCCTGACTCCCATCCACCGTTCACGCCAGTTTCCATGGTTTTCGCTTTCCATCGGCAAATCCACTTTTGACGTCCCCGTCCTCCACCTCGACGCCCTGCCGCCGTCCGCCGGGGGGAAACTTTTCCCGGGCGGCTTTCCCATTTTTCCGGCGCACCGGTTGGAATGGTCGAACGGCTCGATCCATTTTCCCGCCTACGAAAAATTCCCCTCCTTTACCTTGTCCAAATGCGAGGGCACCGCGGTCGTCACCAACGCCGATGCTTCCGTGGACGTGAACGGCGTCACGCCGTGGGGTCCGCTCCTCTCGGCCGGACGGTTGGAAGTGGCCTCCATTTTCAACCGGTCCGAAGGACTCCAATGGAAGGTCCTTGTTTCCTTGCCGGAAGGACGCCTGGAGGAATGGCTTCCGCTCCTGCCCGCCGCCGTCCCCGGACGAGGGGAAGGGACGGTCGGCTTGACGTTGACGATGCAGGGCGGGTCCCAAAAATCGGGCGTCGACCGCTGGGGTTTGGACGCGGACTTCAAGAAGGCCTCCTGGACCTTTGACCGCCGGCCCTGGCCCTTGTCCGGACGGTTGAGGTTCGCCTCCGACGAGGTCGCGACGGACGGATTCGCGTTGGGCCCGCTGAAGATCAGCGGGAAGGCGACGAACCCCTGGAAATCTCCGAGGATGGACGCCTCGCTCGTCGTCGACGACCTCCCTCTGGACGACCTTCGGATGCGCCTGCCTTGGAAACCTCTTTCCGCCTTGCCATGGAGAGGGAAGGCGTCCCTGACGGCCTCGATCAAAGGATCCCTTGAACGGCCCGACCTGAGGGTTTCCTTTAAGGCCGAAAACGCCGGGGCGGGACCGCTGGTCCTGCCGGGATTGAAGGCGACGCTGACCACCAAAACGGACCGGTTCATCTTGGACGCCTTTCTGGCGGGAGGCCGGATCCATGCCGAAGCCAAACGGACGGCGCAAAACCCGTGGCCTTCGTCCGATTGGGAGGGGCACGCGGAGTCCTTATCCTTGGACGCCCTCGCGGCCGCCGGGAAATGGGGAAAGGTCGGAGGATCCCTTAACGGGAACTTCGCCTTGCGCCGGGAACCGGTCTCCGGCGAGCCCTTGGCCGGCGGCGTCCTGCGCCTGGAGCGCCCCGCTTGGGGAGATTACCGCCTCGACGAAACCGTCATCGCCTATTTCTCCTGGCGGAACGACGCCATCCGGTTCCACAACAAGAGCGATACCCTGGACGTCTTGGTGCGGAGGACGCTCGCCGGTTGGAACCTCGAACGACTTTCCTACACCCGCGCGGACGGAATGGCCTTGTCCGGAGAAGGAAGCATCGATGGTTCGGAGAAGAACGTCTCGTTCAAGGCTTCCTTGCGCCAAGCGTCGCTGAGAGACATCCCCGTCCTTTTGGAAAGGTTTCCCGACGTGGAAGGGCGGTGGCAAGCCGACGTTTCCGCCGAGGGGACCCTGGCCGCTCCCCGAATCTCCTTATTCTTCGAGGGAAGCGGAGCCCGCCTCCGGAGAGACGCCGAGGCCCATTCCTTCCGCGGCCGGGCGCGATGGGAGAGCGCCTCCTTTTCCCTCGACGAACTTCGGCTGGACGACGCATGGAAGGCCGCGGCGGTCCGATCCTCGGACGGCCAATGGTTGGTGAACGTCACCGCCGACGGCGCCGACGCGGCTCTTTTCCGCGAAATCTCCCGGTCCAGCGCGCCGGTTTCCGGACGGTTTAGCGCGAGCCTCTCGGCGTCCGGCGGCGGGGACGTCCCCTGGGAAGGGTCTCTCCGTTCGAAGGCGACCGATCTTCGTTGGGAGAGCCGCTCCGTTTCCTCCGCGGTCTTGCGGGCCGATTGGGGAAAGGACCGCATCCGCGTCGGCGAGTTCTCCGTCGCCTTCGCGTCCCGATCCTTCTCCTACGACGGAGAGTTCCTCCGCCGGTCGCCGTCCGAGTGGACCTTGTCCGTCGAGGGGCCGGGGATCGAGCGCGCCGAGGGCCTCGCTCGCCTCGGCGACGGAACCCTTTCCGTCCGAGGCGTGAAACTCGGCGATGGGATGGTCTTCGACGGATATTTGGATTTGCCCCGCAAGTTCATCCGGGCCGGACTGAGGGGAGAAAAGGTGCAGGCGTCCGCCCTCGCCCGACGGACGGGAACCGATTGGCCCCGACGTCTGGGCGGGTCCTTGAGCGGCGAGGCGAAGATGGAAGGGCCTTTCTCCTCCCCCGCGTTTTCCTTGGCGTTCGACTGGTCGGACGCCCGGTGGAGGGAGGTTCCCCTTATGCTTTCTTTCCGAGGAGGATGGGCGGGGGGGCCTTTACGCGTCGATCAGGCGCTGTTCACGACGCCCGACGGGGGACGCCTCGAATGCCGCGGCGCCGTCTCGGGCAACGAGGAGGACCCTCTTACCTTGTCCATCGAAGCCTCGGGTCTCCCGGCGACCGCGGCGGGCTTTCTTTCCGGAGGGACCTGGGGCGGAGAAGCGGTCCTGGAAGGGAGCCGTCGGAACCCGCAAGGCCGGTTTTCGATGAAAGCCGCGGGCGTGCGCTTCGACGACCGGCCCCCCGTCACCGCGCGTCTGGCGGGGTCCCTGAGGGGAGGAACGCTGATCGTCGAGGGGGCGGAAGCGTTCAACGGCGAAAGCCGCTGGACCCTGCGGCCGAAGAGCTTCCTCCGTTTCGTCGAAGGCGGCGTCGATTTCGACGTGACCAACGACGTCCGCAACGTCCGGGCGGGACCCGTCAGCTTTTTCGGAGGCCTGCGTTTGACCGGGTCGTGGCGCGCGTCGCCCGCCCGTCTGACGACGATCGTGGCCGCGGAGGACCTGTGGATCAACCAGCAAGTCTTCGACAAGGAACTGGCGCGGGTCACCTGGTCGAAGGACCGCCTCGCTTTCGATGCCCCCGCCGGCGCGTCGCAACGGCTGACCGGCGCCGTCGACCTGTCGGACTGGCCCGGTCTCCGGTTTGAGGACCTGGCGTTGTGGCTCAACGGCGACCGCCTTCTCCGCTTGAACGGAAGCGCGGGCCCGTCCGGACCTTGGAATTTTTCCTTCGAGGGACATGGATTGGAATCGGGGATCCTCCTTTCCCTGGCCGACCTCGACGTGTCGGGAGACGGGGCCGTCGACGTTTTCCTCACCGGACGGGGGTCGGGCGCCGACCCGACCGTCGAGGCCGAAGTGGTGGGCGGCGCGGGCACGTTGGGCGGCGTGCCCTACGACGGGTTGGATGCGGCGGTATCCTGGTCCCGGAACCGAGTCCAGCTTCGACGGTTTAAACTATTCCATCGAAAGGGTTACGTTCTTTCCGGCACCGGAGAAATGGCCGCCTCCGAAGAACGCGGCGCCCCCCCGCAGATGAGTTTCCTTTTGCGGCTGACCAACGGGAACCTCGCACTTCTCAAGGAACTATGGCCCGATTGCGTCTCGGCGCGGGGAGCTTTTGAAGGAGAGCTTTCGCTGACGCCCGGGAAAGAGGGCCCGGTGGTGGACGGATCGTTCTCCCTCGACAACGCCTCCGTTCGCGCCGACAAATACGTCGGGCGGGTCAAGGACCTGACCGTTCGGCTGAGGATGAAGGATAACCGCGTGTTCATGGAGGACGTCTCCGGCCGGGAGGATAAGGGCCGCTTCGTTCTGGAGGGGAGCGTGGGGTTGGAGGGAGGCCGCGTGAAGGACTACGACCTCCGATTTCGCACCCTGGGCCGGCGAGGAATTCCATTTTCCATGCCACAGCTTTCCGTGCCGCCGGGGCCGCTCCTCAACCAGTTCTCCTTTTTAAGGAAGACGTTTCAAGGGGAATCGTCGGGGGAACCGCGGGCGGAAATCACGATCAAAGGACCTCACGGATCCCATGTCATCGCGGGGGAAATCATCCTTGAAGATTCTCGCTTCACGTATCCTCCCCTTCCCGGCGCCTTCGGGTTGGGGAACCGAGGCACGTGGTGGTGGGAGTTTTGGCGGGAAGCCACCTGGGACGTGACCATAAAAACCGGGAAGAACTCCTGGTATCGAAACGAGTTCGTGAACGCCCGCGTGGACGGTTGGTTGACCCTCTTGGGTCCCAAAGAAGCGTTGAAGGTGGACGGCAAGATCCGGACCGACCAGGGGATCATTTCCTACCTCGGACAACCCTTTCAAATCAAACAGGCGGTTTTCGAGGTTGTTACCGACACCAGACCCGGCGTTTCCGAGGGGACGTCCCTGGCCTACATCTCCGGCGAGGCCGAACGCAGCGCGACGACCATCGACGCGAGCGGAGTCGCCTCGATGGACGTCGTCACCATGTCCGTGCCCCGGTCCCGTTTGGGGGAAATCCGTCCGAGATTCGCTTCCCGAAACAACCCCGGGCTCTCCTCCGAACGGGTCTTCCAAAAGCTGTTGGGATTCTCTTCCCAGGATTCCCACCAGGGGCCGACCACGGAAGAACAGGACCAATTGCTCCGGGCGGGATTGGTGCAGCTCGTGGGCTCCAGCGCCGGCCCCTTCGCCAACCGGCTTGCCCAGCTTTTCGGAATTGATATGATTGCTGCCGTATACGAGCCAACGGCTCCTCTTGGGGGGAACAGCAACACTCCCCAGGACGTCGGAGACCTCCGGCGCCTGGCGGTGGAACCGGCCGGAGCGCGGTCCACCATGAACACCTGGTCGGATCTTCTGAGGGGAACCGGCGCCTCCGCGGGGGTAAAACTCTCGGACCGGATTTTTGGCGTCTATAAGTTCAAGGTGGATCAGTCGCCCACCAATCAAGTTTTCCTCCACGATGAGGTTCAGGTCGTTGGACGGGTCGTCGGGAATATTTACTTGAAATTCTCAACGGAACTGGATACCCGGTCGCTCTTGGGCCAGCCTCCCAACCGGCAGATCCTGCTGGAAAGGCAGTGGCGGTTCGGGCTGCCGTCTCGTAAACCGGAAAACCCAAAGAAAGAAACCCCGGCGCCTTGATCCGACGACACTTTATTAAGGCGCCCAGCGTCCAACAAAGCCGACACGTTTGCTTGCAGTTCCATCACGCGTTAAAAGGCCCGGATATTTCATGAGACGTTCTTGCGTTCCCTATCGGTTCCTCCTATTTTTTGCGGCAAGCGTTTGGCTATTCGCCGGATCCCTCCACGCCAAAACCAAGGAGCCACCGCCGACCGACGCCTTGTTCATCGGGGACGTTACGGTCCAGGGAGACCGGTTCATCAAGAAAAAGACTGCTTTGGGAAAAGTGAAAGCCCGCAAAAACGACGTCATCATTGATCCCACCTTTCGCGGCGACGTGGACCGGCTGCTGGAATCCGGCCTCTTCGACGACGTCCAAGTTTCCTTGGAAGATATGCCGGAAGCCCTGGACGCGCAGGGGCGCCCGAAGAAACGCGTTATTTTCATTCTCCAAGAACGCCCCGTCATACGCCGCGTCGACTACAAAGGGAACAAGAAATTATCCAAGGGCAAGTTCGACGACGACGTCAGTTCCAAGGCCGGCGACCCCTACGATAAGTTCAAGGCCGCCCAGGACATCCAAAAAATCCTCTCCAAATACCGCGACGAGGGATACTCCGACGCCTCCGTCGAAACCTATACGTCTCTCGCCCCGGAAACCAATAAATTGATCCTGACCTTCTTCATCACGGAAGGACAACGCATTTTGATTCAGAAAGTGGATTTCACGGGCAATAAAATTTACGCCACGAAAAAATTGCGCCGAATCTTCAAGAAAATCCGCCGCAACAAACCCTTCAAGGAAGACCTCCTGAAGGAAGACATGGAAGCGATGGAAAAGTATTACAAGAACCACGGCTACCTGAAGGCTTCCGTGGGAGACCCCAAACGGGACTTTTCCGACGACCGCACCAAGGTCGCCCTGACCTTCGCCGTGGAAGAAGGGCGGCGCTACCGGGTGGGAGATTTCACCTTTTCGGGCGCGTCCATTTATTCGGACAAGGAACTGCGCAAAGCGGTCGTCTTCCAGAAGGGTCAGCTCTATACACAGGACAAGATGGACGAGAGCCGCCAGAACCTCCAGGACCTGTACGCCGATAAGGGATACCTCCGCGCGGAGATCACCCCGACGGAAAAAGTCCTCGAACTGCCGAACAACCAAGCGAGCGTGGACTACCATTTCACCATCGTGGAAAGCTCGGTCGTCTACGTCGACCGCATCTACATCGACGGCAACACCTACACCAAGGACAAGGTCATCCGCCGCGAGGTGCTCCTTAAAGAGGGGGACGTCTTCTCCTCCGGGAAGCTGCGGCGCTCGGTGGAAAAAATCTACAACCTCGGCTTCCTGGACGACGTCCAGCCGGACGTCCAGCAGCCCCGCTCCCCCGTCAAGGCGGACGTGGTCTTCAGCGTCACGGAAGGCAAACCCGGCGTGCTGTCGGCCGGCGCCGGCTATTCCAGCGTCGACAAGCTGGTCGGCAACCTTTCCGTGCAGCACAACAACCTGTTCGGCCTCGGCCAAAAAGCCACCGCCTCATGGGAATTCGGCAAACGCCGGCAGAGCTTCGACGTGGGTTGGGTGGACCCGTGGTTTATGGACAAACCCATGAGTTTCGGCGTCGACGTTTTCAACGTCGACCGCAAGCTCATCGCCCGAGCTCCCAACTACGACCCCATCACGCTGGTGGAGAACACCGGCTACTTCGTCGAAAACCAAACCGCCTATTCCTATACCCGACGGGGTTTTACCTTAAGCCTTTCACCGCGATTGACGGACCGCCTTTCCCTTTACCACGCCTACACTTTTGAGCGGCTGATCACCCACGCCATCGATCCCTTCTTCGCCAACCACCCCGATCCGCTTTACCAAATCGTCGGTCGGGACGACATCAAATCCTCCATCACGAACGGCGTTGCTTACGATACGCGGGACTATTACCTGGACGCTTCCAAGGGTCAACGGAGCTCCGCCAACGTTGAAGTGGCCGGCGGACCCTTCCGTCTGGGGGAACACGTAAAAAATATGACCTTCTACAAACCGGATTTTGCCAGCGCCTTTTATTTCCCGACCTTCTGGAAGTTGGTGTTCTCGGTTTCGGGACGGATGAGCTTCATTGAGGAATTTGACGGCTATACCCTGCCGTCCCAATCCGCCGAACGTTTCCTGCTGGGTGGCGTGGACACCGTCCGGGGTTACCGCCTGGGCAACGTCGGAACGCAATACGCCCGTTCCATGTTGATCTTCAACGCCGAATATAAATTTCCCATCGTCCAGGAAAAAAGGAAAACCATCCTTCAAGGAGCGTTCTTCGCCGACGCCGGCGGCGCCTGGGACCGGGGGACCAGCAGCGATCCCCTCCGTCACATGAACTGGCAGATCGGGAACGAACCGCAACAAATGAGGGCCTCCTGGGGTTTCGGAATCCGATTCAAGACTCCCGTCTTCCCCATTCGTTTGGACTACGCGTTCCCGTTGAGCAAAGCCCGGCCCGGGGGAGAGTCCTTTGAGCGCTTCAGCTTCAACATCGGGAACATCTTCTGATGGGAACCGTTTTCGTCGTAAATCATTGACAACTCGCCGCGATTCCGTTAACTTGTCGGGTAAATGGATACGGTGGAGCTACTTCTAAAGGACACCTTCTTTTGGGCGGCGGCGGGAGTTTTCCTGCTCAGCTTATCCGTCTTCCTCTGGAGCCTGACGAGATTGCGAACGAAGTCCTCCTCCACGGGAGGAATGCCGTCTCTTTCATCCCGCGATTTTCCGTCACCGATGAATCCTTCTTCCGTCCCCCGCGACAAAAAGAGCCTTTGGGATTTCCCGCCTCCCGAGCTTCCTCCCGTTTTGCCGCCGGACATGGAAGCAACGATGAAGCTCAAAGGGGCCGCCGGAAAACCCCCGGCGCCCACTCCGCCCGACTCTCCCCTTCTTCCTCAACGAGGAGATCCGACGTTGGTGCTTAGCGTCATGGAAGACAAATTCGCTGAACTGGCGAAACGCATCGCGGCTATTGAGCACCCCAAGAAGGATCAAGCTCCTTCCTATTTGGAACCCCTACTCAAGCGCGTGCAGGACATGGAATCGGAGTTGAAAAACCTGAAGTTCGCGTTCACACAACTGTCCTCGGCTCAAAACGCCATCAACTTAAACGACCTCACCGCCAAGATCCAGGGAATGCAGCAGATGATGGAACACCTGACCGGCGGGACGGACGTGTCCAAACCCTCATGACCATGGCCCTCGACAAACGATCCGCCTTAACGATATGCCTTGGAAGCTTCTTCCTCATGCTGGGATCGGGTATCCTTCTATGGTCCCGATGGGACAAGCTGTCCCACGGGGCTCCGGCGGTGAAGAAAGTTTCTTTGCCTGAAACCTTCGATCCGGCCTTCGGCGTCGGTACGGGGTGGCCCGCCGCTGCGTCGCCCGCCGCCCCCGCGACGCCGGGCAGGCCTCCGGTCCGATCCCCGGCCCCCAGCCCTGATCCCGGCGCAACGCGCAACATACGATTCACCTTCCGCGATTCACGACCGGCCAAAGTGGAACTCGTCGGGAATTTCAATAATTGGACGCCGGAAGCCATGACAAAAGGGGACAACTTCGTCTGGGACGTTTCCGTTCCCCTGAAACCGGGCGAATACACCTACAATTTTCTGGTGGACGGCAAACCGTCGAGGGATCCCAACAACCCCCGCACGGCCCCCGAGGGGAGGTCCCTCCTGGTGGTAAAAAATTTACCATGAGGCGTTTTCTACTCCTTTTCCTCGCCGTTTCCCTCCCGTTTTCATCCTTCCCCGTCGCCGCGAAGTCTCCGACCAAATCAAAACCCTCCGCCCTTCAGCGGGATTTGGCCTACTACCGCCACCTGGCCAAAGCGAGGAAGATGAGTCCGAACGACCGCCTTTACATTTTGTACCGCATGAAGGGGAAATACGCCGAAACGAAGTCGGACCTGGCGCCGCTCCTCGGAGAAATTGATCGATGGGAAACCGCGAAGCGCACGGGGAAAGACCCGGGAGCGCCGAAAAAATCGCACCCGTCCAAGGTCGCCGCAAAACATCCGAGTGCGTCTCCGGTCCAAGCTTCGACGACGACACCCGCCAAAGCGGCGGAACCCGCGGTCCCCTCCGCGTCCATGACCGAGGTTTCCGCCTCCACCGTGACGGTCCAGCCGGTAAACATGGACGCTCTCCTTCAGCCCGGCGATTTTTTGACCATCAAGGTTTTCCCGACCAAGGACCTGAACCGGGAAACCGTCGTTCAACCCGACGGCACGATCGTGTTCCCGCTCCTCGGGACCCTCCCGGTCCAAGGGATCACCCAAACCTCCCTGGAAAAAACCCTCGTTAAAAAACTCAGGCGCTACGTCACGGCGCCGCAAGTCCGCGTCACGGTTCGTCGTTCTTCGGACAACATCGTTCTGGTCACGGGACGGGTGGTGAATCCCGGGGCCGTGGCTTATCGAACGGGAATGAAAACGCTTTCCGCGGTCTCCTCCGCCGGAGGTTTCCAAGAAGACGCCGATCGGTCCGGCGTCTTGGTCCGCCGATACCGGGGGAAGGACCAAACCACCTTCACCGTCGATCTCCGGGCGGTCCAAATGTATTGCGACTCGACGAAGGATTCCCTTCTTCAGCCGGGCGACGTCGTGGACGTTCCCCGGGAAGGGAACAACGTCTCGATCCATGGAATGGTGAACCATCCCGGGAACTATTCCTTCCAGAAAGGGATCACGCTTCTGGAACTGCTCTCCGACGCCGGAGGGTTCGCCGTCGGCGCCAAGACGGAAACGGTCTTCCTTTACCGCCAAGGAGGCTCCGGGCGAAACTCGGAAACGGTCAACGTCGACCGACTGTTAAACAAACATCCCGAAAGCGACCCCGTCCTGAAAGGCGGCGACATCGTCATGGTTCCTCAGAAAACGTTTTACGCCGGGACGGCGGCCATGACCCCTTGGATGTACCTCGCCACCCTGGTGATCGCCGTCGTCGTGGCGACGAAAAACTGACTTGGACCCCGAGTCCCTTCCTGTTTCCCGCCGACGGTTCCTCCACCGGCGGGCGTTTTTTGTCGGAGCGGGATTGTTGGCCCCGGCGGCCGCCTGGATCGTTACTCTTCTCCAAACACCCGTCTACCGAGCCTCGGCGGTCCTGAGGATCGATCCCAACGACCCGCTGAAAAGCGTCGGGGCCCTTCTGGACACCGAAGTGAAAAGGGCCGGTAGCCCGGACGTTGCCCGTCGGGCGGCGGCGCTCCTCGGCTGGGTGGCGCCCGCGATGCCGGAAGAAACCGTCCGAAACTTAGCGAACGCCATCCAATCGCAATCCGTCGTCGAGCGCGTGGGAGAATCCAACCGCCTCCGGATTTCGGTATTGGACGCCAAGGCGGAAAGGGCCGCGGCCCTCGCCAACGCCCTGATGTACGCTTACATTCAACAAGCCATCGACAAGAACAACTCGGTCGGGATCTTTGCCCAAAGCTCTTTCGTGGACCACCCCGCCCTGGCGCCGAAGCGGCCGCTGCGCCCCGATTTGTTCTTTAACCTTTCTCTGGGGGCGGGAGGTCTGTTCCTGGGGCTGGTATCGGCCTTCCTGACCGGAGAACCGGACGCTCCGCCGGTCACCGCCGAAGACAAGGAACAATTCTTCGGACTTCCCGTCCTATCCGTCATTCCCCGACTGTCCATCGCAAGCGTTCGATCCTTTTCCCTTTTCCGGCGAGGGCCGGGGATCGAAGAGAGTCGCCGACGAACGATCCTCTTCCATCCGTCACCGTCCTCTTTCGCCGATTCCTACGAACCCCTTCGCGCGAACCTCTCCATCACCGCGCGACCCGGAGGCCGTCCGGCGCCGGCGGTGGCGTTCACCTCCGCCGCTTCCGGAGAGGGGAAAACGCTCACGGCAGTCAACGTCGCCCTGGCCGCGGCCCAATCGGGACTCCGCGTCCTTTTCATCGACGCCGATTTTCGCCGCCCCTTCGCCCACAAGCTCCTCGGGATGCCCCGGGAACCGGGACTTGTGGACGCCGTTCTGGGGAATAAAAATTGGTTGGTTTTCGTGCGGGGGATGCCCGACTTCCTTTTCGGGGAGTTGAAGGTGGCTCCCTGGCTCCAGTCCTCCGGCATCGAGAACTTTCACCTGCTCGCCAGCGGCCGGCCTCCCTTAAAACCCGAAGACGTCCTTCGGGAGCCTTCCTTCGATCGACTCCTGAAGGAGGCTCGCTCCCGGTTTGATTTGGTCGTCATCGACGGCGCGCCCGTGGGCCCTTTCGCCGACGCCTTGATCGTCGGCCAAAAAGCCGACGGGGTTGTCCTGGTGCGCCGATCCGGCGTCACGGACCGGGATGAGTTGAAGCGCGCCGCGCAACAACTCCTCGACGCGAAGTCCAGGGTTTTGGGGGTAGTGATAAACGGCTAGGCGATATATTTTTACGAAGCGGACCCCGCAACCGAATCCGACAGATAGTTCACGGGAACGGGATGAGGCTTCGCGGCCGCATCAGGGGACAATAGTTCATAAACCAAAACGCGGTTGACGGGACGCCCGCCGTACATTTCATCCCGGTGAAACAGCTCCTCGACATAACGGCTCCAGTACTGCCGCAGAACGGCCGCCCCCGCCTCATCGAATTTCAACATCCCATACCCTTTCAATCGTTCGGACTCCCCGAGGTTCAGGACCATATTGGTAATCCCTTCCCGACGGAGCCGGTCGGCCAGGGCATCCCCGTCCCGCGATTCGCGGGCCCAGGCGATCAGAGGCGACTCGTTGAATACGGAGGAGGCAATGTGATCGCGTCGAAGGTAAAACCCCCGGGATTCACCCAGGATAAGGACTCGCGCCCCGGGCGAGAGCTCTTTGTTGATTTCATCATAGGCCGAGAAAGACGGCGAAGGATAGGTGGTGTGGAATCGGCCGAGGTATTCTTCCTTGGTCTCCAAACCTATGACGGGCCGCCAGCCTTCCATTTGATCCGTCAACAGAAAGGATTGCGAGACGTCTCCCAAGCACATGACCAGCACCGACAATCGGAAGAAGCTCTTCAAGACCGACGGCCATGGGACTTTTAATATCCCATAGGCCGCCGCAATCGCGAAAAAGGGAAGGGAAGGCATCAGGTACCTGGCAAGCGTCGTCGTGCACGCCCAAGACAAGGCAAAAAGAACCGACGCGCCCGCGGCCACCCGCAAGGGGACGGGGTACTTCTTGAAAAACACCAAAAGCGGAAGGAACACCAAATAGACCGGAGTGAACACGGCGGCGTTGGCCTTTAATCCCATGGTAACGTCCCACGGCAGGAGAAGGAAACCCGCCAAACCCTTCACGTCGTATTGGGAGGCTTCCGTGAAAAGACCGTGAAGCCGGACGGGATCGTCAGCCCGCGTTCCTGGAAATAGTCCCGAAAGAAACGGGAACACGGGATTCCCCTTGAAAAGGACGTTTTTGATCAGCCAGGGAGAAAGGACGACGGTCCCCGCCGCGACCAAGGTCCCTCCAGCCAAGAAAACCTGCCGCCACGTCAGGGTTTTTCGCGCGCCCGCGTACACAAGCATGGCCATCAAAGACACGGGGACGAATACGGCGGTGTACTTGCTTCCCATCGCAAACCCGCAAAAAACACCGGAAAGGACGATCCACGACCAGGGAAATCCCCTTTCGGGGCCGACGGCGTCCTTCCACCAAAAGGCGAAGGAATAGAAAGCCAGCATGGAAAATAAAGTGATCCCTAGGTCCGTGCCGCACGCCGATGAAATATATAAGACGTGGAAAAGAGAATAAAATATCATCGCGGCCCAACGTCCAACGCGGGGGGTCAACGCTCGCCGGCAAAAAGAAAAAATCGAGGCGCAACAGAGAAGACCCAGCCCGTAACATTGCAGTTTGGACACCATCTCGTCTTTAACGAGGAGCCCCGCCGTGTAGAAATAGGTGACCGTCATGGGCATGTGGGCATAGACGTTCCAAGGGGCTTCCACCAGGCGATGGGCCATGACGTTCAACCAGGGGACGCCCAGGTGGTAGGCGAGACTGTCGAAAAAGACGAGCGGCGTGAAGGCCCCCAACAAACCGTGGAGCGCCTGCAAAAGAAAAAGGGCGAAAGCGAACTTATCGAGGAGCGGCCATCGGAGGAATGGATTCGAAGGCTTCGAATACGGCGGAGCCGACCGCCAATCCATCACGATCCTTCCGGCTTGCCAAAGGCCCAGACCGATGATCAGGGGACGAACGACCCACGCGTAAAGACCGCCGACGGCGGCGAGCAGAAACATCAGGTAGGACAGGAGGCCGCAACCGAGGGCGGTTTCCAAAACGAATCGTTCTCTCCGGTTTCCGTCGGGAAACGTCGCGGACATCAAGGCGAACCGCCCCAGAGACCCGGCCGACAGGAAAAGGACTCCCGCCCATAGGAAGGTCGTCAGACGGTCCCACAAGAGAACCGCGGTCAATGAAGGCAACGCGCCCAGGACACCGCCCAGAACCCGTGAAATGGCCTCCACGGGAAATGGGAAAACTCCATAATAGTTGAAGAGAACGAAACCGCTCCAGAGTATCGCGGCCGTCGCCGCCAGAGGCCAAGGCAATCGATAGGTGGGGAGGTCTTCCGGCTGTTTTTCGCTTGGCTGATTCGTCCCGCCGGCGCGGGAACGCGGACCGCGCTTATTACGGGACGCCATTAGGCGGGATCGAAAACAGCTCCGGCGAAAGACACGATGCCGCCGGCAGGGTCGGGTTTCTGATCGTAACCGAGGAGCATGCCGCTCAACGGGCCACCGGCGACAGCGCGGGTCCAGCGAAGGGCGGTGTAGAGGGCCGAGAGGCCGCAGACTTTCCGCCACGCGTTCTCGCCGACGCCCGCCAGGAAAAAACCATCCGCATCTCCCGCCAAGGCCTTGTCCAGGCTCTCCCGGTCGAGCGTCTCCACCTTCTTTTTCAACGCGTCGTCTACGTCCATCTCATCTCCGAAACGACGTCCCACGTGGGCCAGATCGACGCCGGCCAAGATCATGACGCGGCGTCCTTTTCGGCGCTCCTCCGCCAAAAGGTCCCCGATATCCGAAAGAGCTTTCTCGACGGTGGGCACGACGGAGGGCGGACGGTCCTCGCAGTAAGGCTCGAAGGAAGAACAAAGGATCGGCACCCAGGGGGGGGTCTTGTCCCGCCACAAATATTTGAGCCACAGGGCCTGGAACTCCAAGGAATGTTCCTTGGCGTGGACCCACTCCTCCTCGCGCGTATCGTACCAAAGGCGGGCGGCAATCCGATCGTGGAGATCCGCGTCCACCATCATGGGCCCGAAGGGGGTTTCGTAGGCTTTGCGGGTGGTCACCCAAGGCGAGCGGGGAGAATGGTGGGCGACGCCCAAGGCCACCACCACGTCCGGCGGGCGGCGCCGGGCCAGTTCGCCGTAGGCCGCCGCATAGATTTGGCCGCCCCGGGCGAAATCGATGTGAGGAGCCGCCAAGCCCAGAGGCGCTTCGCGGTCGCCGGGAAGAGGGGGACCTCCCGCTGCGCCGAAGAACCGTCCAAGGAGAGCGCCCATGCCCAAAGCGTCCGGCGGAAGTCCGCGGGATTCGGCGTGAAAAGGGCGGAGAGGCGATTCGCCGAAAACCTTCAATTGACGGCGTCTCTCCTCCCGGGAGGAGGGAGTATCCAACAATCCGTGAAGGTCCAGGTCGTCGGCCAACGATTGGACGTCGGACTCCTTGGCGTCCATCCCTTCGGTCGAGAGGACCAAAGCCACTTCGGCTGCCGTTCGTTTTCCGTCGAAAATGGAGGCGACGAGGGCGGCGGCCATGGGGACCGCCGCCGCAGCCTTCTCGTCGAGACCCAGGGCGTCCGACATAACCACCAATTTTTCTCCGTCCCGCTCCACGGGCTGAAGCTCGAGGTCCCGACGAAGGGGGGGAATCGGGGTGCCGGTAAGGAGAGCCATAAGACGGATTATGCCTGGCGACTCGAGGGGTTGCAAGTCCCCTCGGATATGGAATAGGATCATCTCCGATGAACCACGAATCCGAACCCGACGTCTATGCCGCCCAAAGGGAAGAACTGATGGTCCTCCTGCGCCGGATGAAACAATCCGGCGAACCGCTGGTGGTGCACGGCGAAAACCGATTGAGTTCCGACGACGCGGCCGTGATTTTGCGGAAGCTCAAGCGGGACTTTGCCTTTTCCCGTCGGGAACGCCTAGCCCTGATCGATGCCGGCTTCGATTTAGAACATCTTTTTCCCGCTGGTTAACGTCGCAGGGGCGGGTCCTAGACCCGCCCCTACAAATACGATGAGTTATTTGATTTTGTTGGAGACAAATAAAGTGCCTCCCCGTAAATCCGAAATAGAGTCCTCTTTGGCGTCTTACCATGGCCGCCGCCACTGCGTCCTGGCCAACCGCGGGACCACCGCCTTAACGGCGGCCCTCCACTCTTTGGACCGTCCGGGCGAGGGCGTCGTATTCCCCGCCACACTTTGTTCCATCCCCGTATTCTCCGCCGCCTTCGCCGGGATGAAACCTCTTTTCGCCGATGTGGATTTAGAAACCGGGAACTTCGATCTCGTAAGCCTCGAGAACGTCCTTTCCCTCCATCGTCCCGCGGCGGTCGTTCCCGTGCACATGTTCGGCCTGCCCGAGGACATGGACGCCGTCGGATCCCTGGCGGACCGTTTCGGAGCGTCGGTCATCGAAGACGGCGCCCTTTCCATGGGAGCTTCCCGCAACGGCCGCCGCGTCGGCGGCGGGGGGCGGATGTCGTGCCTGAGCTTCGTGCGGAAGATGATTCCCCTGGAGATGGGCGGCGCGGTACTCACCGACGACCCCGCCTTGGCGGAAAAAGCCCGCGCTTTCGTTGACGGCCTAACGCCCATGCCGCCGGGCCGCGACGCGGAAACGGCGGCGGCCATGAAAGCCTTCCATTCTTTGACGGGCTATGCCGCCTCCGGCGGATGGAAACGAAGGGAACTGCTGGCCCCTTTCCAGGGAGAGTTTCTCCGGCTGCTTCTCACCTCCACGACGGAGGAGGATTGGGCCGATTCCATCGTTCTGAGGGAACTCGCAAACCTGGACGACGCGGTGAAAGCCCGCCGCGCGCGCGCGGAGGTATACGAGGGATCCCTCGTCCATCCGAGGATCGTCCCCATGAAACACGACGGGAGCTGTTTCTTCGCTTATCCCGTGCGGCTGTTGGGCATCTCCGCCGAGGGGTTCCTCTCCTTTGCGTCGACCCGAGGGTTCTCTTTCAAACGGATCGCCTACCCGGACGTGTCCCCGATCTTTCTCGAAAATCCCGGCTCCTTTCCACACGCCGCCCTGCTCGAAAAAGAGCTTATTGGTTTTCCCGTCGACGACGACCAACCCGTCTCCTCCTTTTGGGAGTACGCCGCCGACTTCGTGAAGCTCTTGGAAGAATATCTGGCCGCGGCGCCCATGCTACATCCGTACGATTGGCGAGGAAAATTGGAAGGCCGAATAGGGTCGCAGCCTTGATTTTCCTTTTTCCTTTTGCCTTTTCACTTTTTACTTTTCATTCATCCCCCCTTGTCATTCACGAAACTTCCTTTATACTTACACGCAAATGAAGCTGTTCACTTCACCAAAAATGATCTTCTCCTTCGCCCTTCTCCTCATTTTGATAGGGGCGTGGGTTTATTTATCCAACGGTCCAAAACGCCAAGCTCCCGCTCCCGTCGGAACCGGCCAAGGGCGCGGCGGCGGCGAAAACGGGGGAGGACCGGCCGGCGGTACCGCGAGCGCGGGACCACAAGAGGGCGGTGCGGGAAAATCGGGAAGCGCCGCGTCGACCGAAGGGAAATCCGGAGGAACTCCGTCCGCCGCGAATAAAAATAAGGGGGAGGAAAAACCCGCCGCCGGTCAGCCACCGGCGGGACCAGCCCAAAGGGCTCCCGAGGGACCCAAGGGATTCCTCGCCCGATTGATGGATCGCATCCAGGCTTTTTTCGGAGGGGCCGCGAAAAAATCAGGGTTCTTCCAACGATTGCGTTCCTTGCTCGGCATCGGAGGTCCCTCCGCCGCGTCCGGCGGGGCGAGCGGACCTGGCGGAGGGGGCCAACCCGGCGAGGAAGGAAAGAAACCCGACCAACCCGGAAAACAGAAACCGGGGGCCCCCCCATCTCCTCAGAACGACGTGGCCCGACAGATCAAGGAAAATTTGGAACAAACGTTGGAACAACAAAAGATGATGCGCGACATGCAGGAGATCCAACGGCAGAACCTCGAGAACATGAAGATGATGCTTCAAACGCAACAACAGTTGAGACAAACGACGGACAACGCGCGGATGACGAGGGAAACGGCGAAAAAACGGTAAGACGTTCCGTTCGCCCATCAATATTCCTTCAATAGAAACGGCACCCCTCGCTTTGCCCCGAATATATTTTACCGAACAAGGAGTTTCGTCATGCCGCATCCCCGCCTCTCCATCGTCAAGGACGACGGATTTTTTTCCGAAGACGGACAGAGCTTCATCATCTCGCGACCCGACACCCCGCGTCCCCTGGTGAACGTCATTTCCATGGGGAACTACGGAGTGTCCGTGGCCCAGACGGGCGCCGGTTCCTCGTGGGCACGACGCCCCTCCGAACCCGTCACCCAAGGATACTCCCGATCCACCCGCGACGCGGGAGGCCGAGCGTTGTACCTTCGCGACGAACGATCCGCCCGGTCGTGGTCGGTAGGCTGGCAACCCCTGCGGGTCCGGCCGGAATCCTACGAATGCATCCACGGCGTCGGCTATACGTTGATCAATTCAAAAACGAACGGCATTCACGCCCAATGGCTGATGTTCGTCCCTTTCGAAGAACCAATGGAAGTGTGGCGCGTGCGGATTAAAAACCAGTCTAAGAAACCTCGAACCCTGAGCCTCTGGACGGGCATCGACTGGGCCGCCGAACCGGCGTCCGCCGCGGACGAGGCCCTCTTCGTCCGAGACGGAGGGAATATCCTCCTGGCCAAGGCCTCCCCCACCGTATCCGGCGGAAGGGGAGAAGGCGTTTTTTTCCACGCCTGCCACCTTCCCACGCGAGCCCACGCCCTGGACCGCCGGGCCTTGTGGGGAGCCTACGGGTCCTCCGAGCAGCCCGAAGCCCTCATGAAGGGCCGTTACTTGGCCGGCCACGGCGATCCGGAGGCATTCGCCAGCCTCTGCGTGCCCATCACTTTGAAACCCGGCGAGGAACGGAGCGTCCTTTTCACCATCGGACGCGCCGAGACCCGCAACGAAGGGATCCTCAAAGCTAAGAAGTTCCAGGATTTCGCGCAGGTGGACCACGCATGGAACCGCAGCCAACTGGTCTGGGACAAGTATCTTTCCTCTTTCACCGTCGATTCCCCCGACAAAGGGTTCAACCTCCTCACGAACACGTGGTTAAAATACTTGGCGTTGTCGCAAGGCGTGTGGGGAGGGCGGGGTCCGAGGGATACCCGGATTTTCCTTCCCCTGGAGCCATCCCGAGTTCGGCGTGAAATTTTGAACCGCGCCGGACGGGCCACCCCCGACCACACCCATTTCAATGACGTGCCTTGGCCCGTGCTGTTGCTGGCTTACCTGCGCGAGACGGGCGACGGTCTTTTACTGGCGGAAAAAATCGCTTCGAAGACAACCGTCTACGAAGCCGCCTTGAAATCGGCCCGCGAGATCGCGGCTGTCCCGGACGAGGAGGAGGTTGGGAGCTCCCGGTTTTTTTCCGACTGGACGGAAATGACGGCGTGGGCCGTGGAAGAGGATTTCCTCCCGGCCCGGGAAAAGGAAACCGCCCGAAAACTCCGGGCCGAGGCCGAGAAGCGGCCGGCGGCGTCCGGGAAAAACAATGGATCCGCCGACTCCGTTCGGGCGTTGGAAAACGCTTGCCGCCGTGGCCTCGCCCAAGAGGCGTGTGACATCTACCGCCGCCTGGCTCCCCCGCCCGTCCGAGGCGTTCCGCCGTTCCTCTTCGCCCCGGAGACGTCGGATTCCGGAGCGTTTTCCCCGGCCGCGCTCTTCCGCGCCTGCACCGAGGGAATCCTCGGTCTCCAGCCGGAATGGGGCGGCCTCCGCGTGCGCCCTTGCCTACCTCCGGGTTGGCGATCGGCGGAGGTCCGGCGGGAATTCCGCGGGACTCTCTTTTCCTTTCGTTTCCGCCGGAAGGCCTCCAAACCGGCGGGGTTCCAGGAAATCCTCTTGAACGGGAAAATTATTAAGGGAGACGTTTTACCGGAAATACTCGACCGCAAAGCCGACGTGGTCGTCACCGTGGGTCGAGCCCGATGAAGTTTTCCGACCTTCCAAAACCCTCGGAGGAACCAAGGCCCGCGGGAACCGCCGCGCCGCTTTCGGAAAAAAGCTCCCTTCCTCCGACGGCCTCGGATCCTTTCAAGGAACTTGAGGAAAAAGAATCCGCTTCAAAACCCGTTAAATCGCTTTCCGCCGCTCCTCCTCCGGCGGAGGAAACGGCGGAAGAATTCGACCGGAAGGTCCGCGAGGAGTCCCTCCAAGCCACGGAAGTGTATTCCGAGGCGGTTTCGGCGGCGCGCCAGATTTACCGGGCGCTTGAAAAACCTCTGGAGGTGGAGGGACTCGAAATCCCCCACGAAGCGCTCCGCAAGCTCATGGCCGTGGTGCGCTCGGACAACCAGGAGATTTTGATCCTGGCGGACCGGTCCGCCCCCGACAATTATTTGTACGGCCACGTGGTCAACGTGGCCGTCTTCAGCCTGCGCCTCGGCCTGAGCGTGGGCCTGACCGAAGAGGAAATGTTGACCGTGGCCGCGGGAGCCTTCCTTCACGACATCGGCATGATCCCTTATCTTCCGATGGTCCTCCGGCCCACGCGGCTGTCGGAGGACGAATTAAAGCAAGTCCAGCGACACTCGGAGGAAGGCGCGCAGCTCCTCACCAAGTTCCCGTCCCTCCAAGGGCGCGACTTGGAGGTCGTCTCCTCCATCGTCGTCCAAGTGCATGAACGCATGGAGGGAATGGGGTATCCCCAGGCCCTGGGACAAGACGCCATCCACCGCTTGGCCAAGCTCGTCGGAGTCTGCGACATGTACGAGTCCCTGACCCACATGCGCGCCTGGCGGTCGCGGCTTTTGCCCCACCACGTCCTGAGGGTTATGATCGAGGAACACGAGCGCACCTTCGAGCCGGGGCTCGTGAAGTCCCTGGTCGAGGCGTTATCCCTTTATCCGCCCGGATCCTTCGTCCGGCTTTCATCGGGCGACATCGGGCGCGTGGTGGCCGTCAACCACGGTCTCCCGACCCGTCCGATCGTGAAAGTGTTGGTGGACGCCCAGGGCCAGCGCGTGGCGGCTCCCAAGGTCGTCAACCTGGCGACCCACCCCATCCTGTACGTTTCGGACGCCGTCGATGAGACCAAGCTGCCCACGTCGGACCAGCGCCTTCTGCTGGAACTTCGCGCGCAACGATGGTGGGTGCGCGGTTTCTGATATAATTCCCCCGGAAAAATTCAACGCCGGGGAAAACCGCATGCCGTCCGCCGAGGATTCCATTCATGAGATCGCCCTGAAAAACCGGGGCTCCCTGCCGACGCCCTATTACCTCGTCGATGAAAATCGCCTTCTCCTAAACTTAGAGAAAATTAAAAAAGTCCGGGAAACGTCCGGGGCGAAATCCGTTTTAGCGCTCAAATGCTTTTCGACTTGGAGCGTTTTCGACCTGATGCGGGAGTACATGGACGGGACCACCAGCAGTTCCCTCTACGAAGCGCGGCTGGGACGGGAAAAGTTCGGCAAGGAAGTCCACGCCTACAGCGTCGGTTATTCCGACGGGGACGTCGACGCCTTGCGCGGGATCGCCACCAAGGTGATCTTCAATTCGGTGTCCCAACTCAAACGGTTCCATCCGAAAGTCAAAGGACTTCCGTTGGGGCTGCGCATCAACCCGGGCGTGAGCTTTTCCGATTTCGAATTGGCGGACCCGGCCCGGCCCCACTCGCGCCTGGGCGCGGCGGACTTCGACGAAGCGATGGAAGCGTCCTCCCTGATCAACGGCGTCATGTTCCACTGCCAATGCGAAAACGACGATTTCGCCCGTTTCTCCTCCCTCCTGGACCATATCTCTGAAAAATACGGATCTCTGTTGGAAAAAATGGATTGGGTGAGCCTGGGAGGAGGGATTTACTTCACGAAAGAGAACTACCCGCTGGACGCCTTCTGCGGCAAGCTCTCGGACTTCGCCCGGCGGTTCGACGTCCAGGTGTACCTGGAACCGGGGGAAACCGCCGTCACCCGCTCCGGATTCCTGGTCACCGAAATAGTGGACATCGTCCGCAACGGGGCGGACATCGCCGTCGTCGACGCGGGGGTGGAGCCCCACCTGCTGGATTCTCTGATCTATCGAACGAACGCGAAGATGGACCTCCCCGGAGGAGGCGCCCACACCTACATGGTGGCCGGTCGCACCTGCCTGGCGGGGGACGTGTTCGGGACCTACGCGTTCCCCGGAAAACTCAGCGTCGGGGATCTCGTCGTATTCGCCGATGCGGCGGGTTACACCATGGTCAAAAAGAATTGGTTCAACGGCATCCAGATGCCGTCCATCGTCGTGCGGCGTCTGGATGGGAAGATGGACGTCGTCCGTCGGTTCACCTACGAAGACTACCTGGAAAATTTGTCTTGAAGAGAGGGGGAAAACCGTGAAAAAAAACGTTCTCATCGTCGGGGCGGGCGGAGTGGCCAACGTGGCGGCCCATAAGTGCGCCCAAAACAACCACGTCTTGGGCGACATTTGCATCGCGTCGAGAAAGCAGGAGAAGTGCGAAAAAATCATCGATAGCATCCGGCGGAAGAACAACGCCAAGGACCCGTCGAAAAAAATCCATTCACGGCAGATCGACGCTTTGGACGTCCCCGCGTTGTCCAAGCTCATTGAAGAGACCAAGTCCGGGATCGTCATCAACTTGGGGGCGGCGTTCATCAACATGTCGGTGCTGGAGGCGTGCCTCAACACCGGCGCCGCGTATTTGGACACCGCCATCCACGAGGACCCGGCGAAGGTGTGCGAGGACCCTCCCTGGTATGCCAACTACGAGTGGAAGCGACTGGACCGCTGCAAGGAAAAAGGCGTGACGGCCATCCTGGGCGTCGGGTTCGACCCCGGCGTCGTGAACGCTTTCTGCGCCGCGGCGGTGAAGCACCACTTCGACAAGATCGACACCATCGACATCATGGACGTCAACGCCGGCAATCACGGCAAGTTCTTCGCGACGAACTTCGACCCGGAAATTAATTTTCGGGAATTCACGAAGGTATGGACCTACATCG